>JAYVMQ010000278.1:0-11202 GCA_043758855.1 Chloroflexota bacterium | reverse complement strand
CCTTCGGCAACGTCCAACACGCCTACCAGGCGTAAATGACGGGAAACGCACTGATTCTCTGCCGGCCACCACGCTGACGCGTGGCCTGACGGAAACCGCCGCTGCCAGTGGCGGCCAGTGGCAGCCACTGGCAGCCGGTGATGGACGCTGTGGTTCCAAGTCTGGCTACCGTGCAGCTTCTTCCGGATCCGGACACTAGGTATTCCGTGCTCGAGCAACTCCGGCGCACCGATTGCCTGGCGCATTCTCATTGCGGCGATTGACCAATCGACCGGCGCGCCGGGCACGTTCAGCGTGATGGCGAGCGGCCATAGCCAGGTCGCCTTCCGGCCCATGGGCGGCGAGGGCTGCGACACCGTGTCGGCCCCGCTCGTCGCTCTGAGCGGAGGTCTGATCGCCTACAACATCGAGGCCGCGACCACCGGTCACCCACTCGCATCGACTGCGATGATCGGCGGCACGTGATCCCGGGCCGGGCCTGACCCTTCGCAACGACCGGCCTCGTGCCTTCGGATTGATCTGTCGGCCCGTGCCCGGGATCGCGTACAGGCCCACCGGCCGGGCGAGCAGTGACCTAATAGGAGCCTGACCAAGAGGCCCCATCGCAGTCCTGTCCGCTCGCCCGTCCGGCGGTGGCCATCACCACCGAGTAGGACGGAGGAAGACAGCCATCATCAGCATGACCGAGCACGCCCACGACCGCCGAGTCACGATCGGGGTCGACACGCACCTGGACGTTCACGTGGCTGTCGCGCTCGATGAGCGTGGCGTGAGACTGCAGGAGATACGTGTGCCGACCACGCTGGCCGGCTATCGCCAACTCGAGCGCCGGGCCGTCGGTCTCGGCTCGGTCGAGATCTTCGGGATCGAGGGCACCGGCTCGTATGGAGCGGGGCTCGCTCGCTTCCTTCGCGATCTTGGCGAACACGTTGTCGAGGTCAACCGGCCAGACCGGGCCACCCGGCACCGCCTTGGCAAGAGCGATCCGATCGATGCCGAGATGGCTGCCAGAGCGGTCCTATCCGGTATCGCGACGGGGACCCCCAAGGCCGGGGACGGGACCGTCGAGATGATCCGCATGCTCAAGATCGCGAGGGACTCGGCGGTGAAGACGCGCACCCAGTCGCTCAACCAGATCAGGGCCCTGCTTGTCACTGCGCCCGCGGAGATGCGCGAGTCCCTGATGGGGCTGACCGTGGGACAGCTGCTCGACCGCTGTGCCGCCTTCCGGCCCGGTGCCCTCAGTTCGCCGGAGGCGGTGGCCAGGTATAGCCTGCGACTTCTCGCCAGACGAAACCTCCGACTTCGGACGGAGGCCAGGGATCTCAAGGCCGAGATCCACCGGCAGGTCGCGAGCACCGCCCCGGACCTGCTCGACGCTTTCGGTGTTGGACCCGACGGGGCCGCGACGTTCCTCCTGACCGCGGGCGACAATCCTGGGCGATTGCGCTCTGAAGCTGCCTTCGCGGCGCTCTGCGGGGCGAGCCCGATCCCCGCCTCGTCTGGCAAGACGACACGCCACCGGCTCAACCGCGGCGGCGACCGCCAGGCCAACGCCGCCTTACACCGGGTCGTCGTCGTCCGTCTGAGATGGCACGCGCCAACACAGGCCTACCTGGCTCGCCGGCTCGGCGACGGGAAGTCGAAGCCCGAGATCATGCGCTGCCTCAAGCGCTACGTCGCCCGCGAGATTCACGGCCTTCTATGCCCGTCCGGGTCCTCAGCGGGCGTCATCGATCGTGGCGTCCGGGCCGCTTGACGATCTATAGGAGCATCAATCCTGCTCCACTCGCTTTCCGGTAGTGCACCGGATCGGCAGATCCAAACCCTGGCGATGCCGATAGGGCTCAGGCTCTCCGGCACGAACGTGGCTTGGCTGGAGTCGGACGGCAACGCCGCTCTACCCCTCCGGGTCTCCACGGCCACCCACCCGGCGCCAGCCGATGTCGACACCATCGAAACGCCGGGCGGCGCTTGGACGATCCCGAAGTTCAACTTGGACGGCAACCGGATCGCCTGGGACCGCTATGGGACTGGCCAGGTCTTCCTGGAGACCATCGGCGGATCCGCAGATCGGATCTCCCCAAGTGGCGTCGCTTGCCTCCTGGGCGGGTCTAGCGCGAGTCAGGTTCTGCTCATGTGCTACCCGGGCGATCCATTCTTTGGGAATGGGAACCTCGTGATCTGGTCTTCTAGCACGGGCTTGCAGCTGGTACAGGGGTACGCTGCGGGCGCGAACGGCTTCTCGTGGCTGAGTAACGGCTGGGTTGCCACCGAGGGCGGGGCATTCCCCTCGTTTGGCGTGTCCTTCTTCCGTCTGAGCCACCTGGCGAAGTAGCGCTCGGTAGGCCCGGCAGGCCCGGGTCCTCATCGACACGCTCGACGAGAATCCCTGGGCCATCGAGGTCCGGTGATTCTCGCAGCGATGGCCGCCGCCTGACTGCACGACGACCTGATCGTGGCGGGTACGCCGGACGGTCGGAGAGCCAAGCAGACCGTGGTCCGTTCGGAAGTGGATCGGCCCCGGTAGCCGGTCGCTACGTTGCCGTAGGCGTCCTTCGCGGTGACGGTCACGCTATGGGCAGTGCCGGCCACATAGGGGCTGGAATGCCCGACACCACGAGCGTGGCGGGGTGCCTGTTGGCGCCACCGGCCTCGGGCTACGCCCGGTCGAGGAAGACCGCCCGCACCCGATCAGGAAGCTGCCAGTCCGTCCGCTCGGTCGTGACAACGCCGGCCGCTATCTTGATCGACGACGTGTGCGCGGCGGGATCGGGCCGCTGACCGGGCTGCCAGGCCGGACCCAGCAGGACCGGATACTCGCCATCAGGAGGGAGGCAGACCGGCAGGTCGAAGGCGAGGCGGGCGCCGCCAGTTCCATCGTCCTCGATGCGGCCCGTGAAGCCGTGGTTGCGGCCGAGCAGTGCGCGGGCGCCGGCCAGGTCGCCGGAGGTGATTCGGCGGCGGATTTCGGAGCTGCGGACCTGCTCGCCGTTGGAGAGGTAGGAGGTAACGGGCGTGACGGCGAAGCCCTCGCGCGCGCCCAGGGCCGTCAGCGTCTCCGGCGTGCCGCCGCGCTCAAAGCCGAAGGCGGCGTCAGGTGTCATGACGAAGCCGGCGATTTCGACTCGCTCGCGGATGGCGGCGACGAAGGCATCGTACGGCGTGACGCGAAGGGCGTGATCGAAATGCTGGACGACGGTGACTTCGACTCCGGCGGCCTGGAGACGAACGAGCCGCTCATCGGGATCGCACAGGAGCGGGGGAGCCAGGCCCTCGATGAGCTCCTCGGGATGGGCGTCGAACGTAATGACCGCCGGCCGCGCCCCCGCGCGGGTGGCCGCGCGGCGCAGTTCGCGGAGCAGGTAGAGATGGCCGCGATGCAGCCCGTCGAAGACGCCGACGGCCACGTAGAGCCGGCCAAGATCGGCCGTGAGGGCGCCGATGCCCGGCACGACAGCCATGCGGTTGCCGGCGGTGACGACGTGAAGCCGCGGCTCGGTCGCCGGGGTGTCAGTGCCGCCGACCTCGGCACCCGCCCTGCCCGCGTCCCCCGCTCGGCTCCCGGCCGCAACCCCCGGGGCCACCACAAATATCTTCTCCGGCACAAGCCGGCCGCCCTTCCACGACCCAATTCCGACGATCGCTCGATCCTCGCTCAGCAGCCGGACCCGCGCCCCGGGCTCCACTTGAGGCCGATGCACCGGCTTCACGAGCTGCCCGCGGGAAACGGCCACGACCTCCTCCGAGTTGAGGAGCGCCTCGGGAATCGCATCCAGACCGGCGTCAATGGGTAGCAGCAGCCCGGCCAGTGCCGCGGGACCAACGCCCGCCGCCCGGCGGATCTCGTCGAGCGAGTGGGCGGCCGCCAACGCGAACGGACCACTTGCCGTGCGGGTCAACGCCCCGAGGTATCCGCCGCAACCCAACTTCTCACCGAGGTCGCGGGCTATCGATCGGATGTACGTGCCGGCGCCGCATTCAACCTCCAGCACGGCTGTGGGCCGCTCCGGGTCCGAGTCGTCCCACTCAACGAGGTCCAAACGACTGATGGTCACGGCGCGCGGGGCAAGAACCATCGGCGTTCCCTGCCGGGCCATCTGATAGGCGCGTCGACCACCAACCTTGAGGGCACTGTAGTTTGGCGGGCGCTGCAGGATCGGCCCGCGGAAGTCGGCCAGAGCAGCTTCGACGGCTTCGCGCATCGGCGCCGGCCCAGTGCCCGGCATCAGCTCGCCGTCACGATCGTCAGTATCCGATGTGGAGCCAAAGCAGACGGTCGCCCGGTAGGCCTTGCCGTCGCCCATGTGGTACTCGACCAGCCGAGTCCCCAGTCCGAGAAAGACGGGCAGAACGCCCGAAGCGAATGGGTCAAGCGTGCCGCCGTGCCCGGCTCGCTTCGTGCCGGTCAGCCGCCGTACCAGGGCCACCACGTCATGCGAGGTGAAACCGGGCTCTTTGGCTACGACAAGGATTCCGTCCAGTCCGCGGGCTCCGTCTGCCACCGGCTAGCGCTCGACAACACGGGCGAGCTCGACGGCTCGCGCAAGGACGATTGGCCGCGCCTCGGCGGGCGGCAGAGCGACGGTGGCCCCGGCCGCGCGGGCGTGCCCGCCACCACCGAACGTGCCGGTCAGAACGGTCGCATCCACGCCCCCTGACCGCGTCCGAACGCTGATGCGCGTGGCGCCGTCAGCCTCCTTGAAGAGGATGGCCACTTCGGCGTGCTCGGCCTGGGAAAGCCAGTCAATCAGGCCCTCTGACTGCTCGGGACCGGCCCCGGCAGCGGCGAGGTCGGCCAGTTCCAGAGTGGACCAGACCACCCGCCCGTCGCAGTCCGACTCCATCCGCGCCAGCACACGTCCGAAGAGCACGAGCTGAGTGTTGGGTTTGGTCCGGTATAGGCGTCGGGCGATCTCGCTGAGCGGCGCACCGGCCTGCCGCAGAGCTGCCGCCACGGCCAGCGTCCGCGGCGTCGTGTTGGGGTGCTGGAAATTGGCCGTGTCCATGACGATGCCAGCGGTGAGGGCAGAGGCGAGCATCCCGTCGCCCGCATCGAGCGGCACGCCGAGCCGCCACGCCAACAGAGTGACCATTTCACACGTGGCGGAACTATCCGAGTCCACCCAATCGACGGCCCCGAAACGTGGATTCGAGATGTGATGGTCTATGTCGAGGATCGGGACGCGCTCGAACAGCGCCCGATGCGAGTCGAGGACCGGCCCAATCCGCTCCAATTCGCCACAGTCCACCACCACCACGAGGTCGTAGTCGAGTGTTGGATCGGGCTCCTGATGGAAACGATCCATGCCCGGCAGGAACTTGTACATCGGCGGCATCGGGTCCGCGCACACGGGCGTGGCCACGCCTCCGTGCGCCTCCACGAGCATGGCCACCGCGAGGGCAGAGCCGAGCGCGTCGGCCTCGGGGTTCTCGTGGCAGATCGTCAGGACGCGGCGGGCCCTGACCAGCCGCTCCACCACCTGGTCAGGAACGGCAGCCGCATATGCGGAGAGATCAAAGTGTGGCGTGGCGTCGCCCCGCAAAGCGTCGCTCACCGGGGCTTCCTCCGCGGCCGCGCAGTACCGGCGGGCGGCTCCTCAGCGCCAGGCAACTCCTTGCCGCCGGCCGAGGCCGACCTAGCAGCGGCATCGCGCGTCCCCTTCCAGCCGGCGCGATCGCCTCGCCGCGATCGATCGGCTGCCGATTTCGACGACCGATCGGCCGCGCGTCTGGGCCTCGGTTCAAGCGCCGGCTCAGGAGCAGTGAGCTCTTCGTCGGTGTCGCCTTCCTGGCGGAAACGTCGCACGGGAGTCGGCAGAGACTCACTCGGTCTATCGATATTACCGGTGCTGCGGCCTTCCTCCAGCTCGCCCAGGATCTGGAGGACTCGCGTTCCACGTTCCATGGAGTCGTCGAGCCGGACGTCGAGCTCCGGGATACGCCGCAGGCGGATCTTTGAGTTGAGACCGTGGCGAATGAATGGCATCGCCTTACGGAGCGCGGACAGTGTTTCCTTGCGCTCCGCGGCCGAGCCAATGATGCTGACCCAGACTTTGGCGCGCGACAGATCCGCCACTGTCTCGACGTCGGTAACCGTCACGAAACCAATCCGCGGATCGCTCACTTCGCGTTCCAGCGCCTGACTTATCTCCTGACGGAGGATCTGGTCGATGCGGTCTGTTCGCTGCGTCATCGAGACCCGCTACTCCGACTCAACGGGCCGCCCGACTCACCATCTGCTGAGTGAAGCACTCGATGATGTCGCCTTCGATCAGGTCGTTGGTGCCGACGAGGGTGATGCCGCACTCGAAGGTCGTAGCGACCTCGCGGACGTCGTCCTTCATGCGGCGCAGCGACTCGATCTTGTCGGTAATGATGATCTTGCCGCCCCGCCAGACTCGGACGTTGCCGCTTCGGACGATGCGTCCGTCGGTGACGTAGCAGCCGGCGATGATGGCGACCTTGCCGACATGGAAGATCTTGCGAACTTCCGCCCGACCCTCGATCGTCTCGACCTGCTCCGGTTCCAGCAAGCCGCGGAGAGCCGCGGAGATGTCGTCGGTGAGCTTGTAGATGATGTCGTACTGCCGAACATCGACCTTCTCGGCCTCGGCTGCACGACGGGCCGTCTCGGTAACCTTTGTGTTGAAGCCGACCACGATCGCGTTCGATGCGGCGGCCAGCATGATGTCGTTGTCCGTGACGTCGCCGGCGGCCTCATGCAGGACGTTGATCCGGACCTCGTCTTCCGAGAGCTGCTCCAGGGCATGGGTAATCGCACCCAGGGAGCCCGAAACGTCCGTCTTGAGAATGATCCGGAGTTCCTTGGTCTGGCCGGCCTGGATCTGAGCGTACAAATCTTCGAGAGTGGCGCGTCCGCGCCCTTCGGCGCTGGCGGCTGAAGCGGCTTTGCGCTCCTCGACCATGGTTCGGGCGATCTTCTCATCGGCCACGACACGCAGGATGTCGCCGGCCTGAGGTACATCCGCCAGGCCGAGCACCACTGCCGGGCTCGACGGACCGGCCTTGGTGATGCGCTTGCCGAGCTCGTTCTCCAGGGCGCGGACCTTGCCGTAGGTCTCGCCCACGACGATGACGTCGCCGACGCGCAGCGTGCCGGTCTGGACGAGCGCAGTTGCCACGGGGCCACGGCCCTTGTCCAGTTCGGCCTCGACGATCGTGCCGATTGCCGGGCGCTTGGGGTTGGCCTTGAGGTCCTGCAGGTCCGCCACGAGATTGATCATCTCGAGCAGCGAGTCCAAACCGACTCGGGTCTTCGCCGAAACCGGAACCATCGGCACGTCGCCGCCGTACTCCTCGACCACGACTCCGGCCTCGGCCAGGCCATTCTTGACGCGGTCCGGGTTAGCGTCTGGCTTGTCGATCTTATTAAGGGCGATGATGATCGGCACCCTGGCGGCTCGGGCGTGATTGATCGCCTCGAGGGTTTGGGGCATGACGCCGTCGTCAGCCGCTACCACGACGACCGCGATGTCGGTGACCCTGGCGCCGCGGGCGCGCATGGCCGTGAACGCTTCATGGCCTGGTGTGTCGAGGAAGACGATGCGCCGGCCGTCCTTGATGATCTCGCTGGCGCCGATGTGCTGAGTGATGCCGCCCCGCTCGCCGGCCGCAACCTTAGTGGTCCGGATGGCATCAAGCAGCGACGTCTTGCCGTGGTCGACGTGGCCCATGACCGTTACGATCGGGGCACGCGGCTGCATGAGGGACGGATCGTCCTCTTCGAAGAGTTGCTCCTTGGTAGCGGCGCCGATCGGGGCCGCTACACCCGCCGCGCCGTCGATGCTTGCGACCGCACCAACCGGAACCGACTCTGCGACCTCGTAGCCGAGTTCCTCCGCCACGAGCGACGCCGTCTCGCGATCGATTCCCTGATTGATGTTTGCGAAGATGCCACTCTTGATCAACTCGCGGATGATGTCTGCGGGGTTGACGCCCAGCAGGTCGGCCAGGTCCTTAACGGTAATGCTCGATGGAAGCTCGATGGCGGCGCGCGTTCGCGGATCCGCGGTAGCTGTCGCCCCCGGCATCAAACCGTCGCGGCGCATCGGCTTGCGCGGACCACGACGGCCCCGCGTGCCGCTCCTACTCTTAGCCACGACTATCTCCTCCTACGATCCTGGTCGCCTCCCCTGTCAGTTCGGCTCGGAGTTCAGCCGGGATCGGCACTTCCAGCGCTCGCTGGAGCGATCCTTTGTCCAGTGCCGCACGTCGGCACTCATTGCTATTGCATAGATAGGCCCCGCGTCCGTCCATCTTGCCGGTCAGATCAATTACAATCCGACCCTCCGGCGTCCGCACGACACGCACAAGCTCGCGTTTCTGCCGCGGCGTCCTACAGACGACGCAAGTTCGCGTCGGATAGCGCCGTGGAAGCGCAGCCCGGCCTACGAGGATACCTCCCCGTCGCCGACCGCTTCGCCTGATTTGACAGCCTTGCGGCGCTTGGGCTTGGCCGGCGCTTCGGCCGTCTCAGTCGCCTCCGCAGCGGCCACAGCGACAGCCTTGCGGCGCTTGGGCTTGGCCGGCGCTTCGGCCGTCTCAGTCGCCACCGCAGCGGCCACGGCATCCGCGGAAACCTCGATTTCGACAACGACGTCGGCCGGCACCGTCGCAACGACATCTTGCGCAGCGGCCTCAGCGGACTCGGCTTCTGCCTCAACCCTGGCCGCTTCGGCTGCGGCTTCGGCAACTGAAACATCGCTTCGAATGTCGATGCGCCAGCCGGTCAGCTTGGCCGCCAATCGCGCATTCTGTCCTTCGCGGCCGATGGCCAGCGAAAGCATTCTCTCCGGCACGACCACGTTGGCGATGCGATGCTCCTCGTCGATCCGGACCTCGATCACCTGGGCCGGGCTCAGGGCCTTGGCCACGAACGCAGCGGGGTCCTCGGACCACTCAATCACGTCAATCTTCTCTCCGCCCAGCTCCGCCACGACGGCCTGGACGCGCGCGCCACGCTGGCCCACGGTCGCTCCGACCGGGTCCAGGCCTGGCTGGCGCGAGGTCACGGCGACCTTGGAGCGGCTGCCGGCCTCGCGGGCGATGGCCTTGATCTCGACCGTGCCGGCATGAACCTCCGGCACTTCCAGCTCGATGAGGCGGCGCAGGAATCCCTTGTGCGTTCGACTTATGTAGATCTGAGGGCCCTTGGCGCTGCGTCTAACCTCGAGAACGAATGCCTTGACGTTCTGGCCGATGCGGTAGTGCTCGAGGGGCGACTGCTCGGTCGTGGCGAGGATGGCCTCGGCCTTGCCCAGCTCAAGGACGATCGCGCGCGGCTCGATGCGAGAGACGGTTCCGGTGATTAGTTCGCCTTCGCTGCTCGCGTACCTGTCGAATACGACGTTGCGCTCAGCCTCGTGCAGGCGCTGCAGGACGACCTGCTTGGCGGTCTGGGCGTGGATCCGGCCGAAAGCCTCCTGGTCGAGTTGTTCGGTCTCGACCGTGTCGCCGATCTCGGCGTCGGCCTTGTGGACACGAGCGTCTTCCAGAGTCATCTGCGTCGCGGCGTCGTCGATCTCCTCGACCACGAGTCTGGCGCGATAGACGTGGACCTTGCCCGTCTCGCCATCGATGCGGACCTGGATGTCCTCGTCGCCGGCGACACGCCGGTAGGCCGACTGGATAGCCTCCTCGACAGTCCGAACCAGCTGCTCCCTGGAGACGCCCTTCTCAGCGTTCAGCTGCAGGAGCGCGCCGACGAAATCACGACTCATCTCGCGCCTCCGTTCGCTTCGCTCGGTCACCATCCAGTGCAACCGACATTTGAACCGCTAGTTCGGTCGACTCGTCCGACGACCCTTGCACCAGCCGCTCAACAAAAGACGTGGGGGTCACCCACGTCACGAGCGGCCGGCAGATTGGGGTGAGTATACACGGCACCTCTGGACCATCCAAACTGGGCGCCCTGGGTGTTTCGTGGCCGCCCCGAGGCGCGGCGGGCGGATCAAGTCACGAAGTGGCGTAGGCCCACTCCGATCAGTAGGCCCGCGCGAATAGCACCCGTCGCTCAGACGAACCTCCACATGCGATGCACTTCCCTGATTCGTCGGGCGCGTCGAAAGGAATGCAGCGGATGGTGGCGCCGGTTTCGTCGCTGACCTGCTTCTCGCACTTGCGGTCGCCGCACCATGGCGCCAGGAAGAATCCGCCATCGCCATCCAGCCCGTCTTTGAGTTGCTGGTAGGTATCGGCGTGGTGTGTGTTCGAGTCGCGGAAGTCCCGAGCGCGCTGGAGGAGTTCGGCCTGGTAGGTGCGCAGTCGAGCCGGCAGTTCGGCCGCCAGCTGCGCCAGCGGAACGGCCTCCTTCGACCGGTCGACACGTTTCACGAACATCGCCTGGCCTGCGGCCACATCGCGTGGCCCGATCTCCATGCGGAAGGGCACGCCACGAAGCTCCCAGTGGTTGTACTTGAAGCCGGGCGACTCGTCGCGCCAATCGACCTTCACCCGAACGGCCTTGCCCTCGGGCGTCTCGGCCAGGGCGGCCTGGAATCGGTCGATCGCCTCGGCCACTGCGGCCTTCTCCTCGTCCTTGCGGAAGATCGGCACGATGACGACCTGGACTGGCGCGACGTTGGGCGGCAGTACAAGTCCGGAGTCGTCGCCGTGAGCCATGATTGTGGCCCCGACCATGCGGGTGGAGAAGCCCCAGGACGTCCCGTACGGGTGCTTCCGAACGTTGTCGCGATCGAGAAACTCGATCCCGGAGGCCCGGGCAAAGTTCTGGCCGAGCATGTGACTCGTGCCGGCCTGAAGGGCCTTCTTGTCGCGCATCATCGCTTCGATGCACCAGGTGAACTCGGCGCCGGGGAACTTTTCGCCCTCGGTCTTACGACCTTTGATGACCGGGATCGCCAGCCATTCCTCGGCAACCTTGTCGTAGCAGTCGAGGCCCGTCGCGACTTCCGCCTCAGCTTCCTCGCGCGTGGCGTGGAAGGTGTGGGCCTCTTGCCACAGAAACTCCGTGGTCCGGAGGAAGAGCCGCGTTCGCAGCTCCCATCGGACGACGTTGTTCCAGAGGTTCATCAGCAGCGGCAGGTCTCGATAGGAATGGATCCAGTCCTTCACGCTGTCGGCGATTATCGCCTCGCTGGTGGGCCGGATCGCGAGCCATTCGTCGAGCGGCTTCCCACCCGCGTGCGTGACCCATGCGACTTGTGGGTTGAAGCCCTC
>JAYVMQ010000277.1:0-13927 GCA_043758855.1 Chloroflexota bacterium | reverse complement strand
GCCGGCTGCCCGAATGGCGGCGATGGCTGCGACGGGCCCGAGTCCATCACGGGCCACATACGCGGGCTTGCCGCGGGCCAACAGACGCCGCATTGCGTCGTCGACGGATGAAGCGTAGCCGGCAGCCATCAGGCAGCGCGCGATCTGCGGCCGTCCGAGCGCCGCACCCGGCACCGCGCCGGACTCGGCGAGATACCGCTCGACCTGTGCGTCGATGGGGCGGCCAAGTCCGCGCAATCGCTCGACGATTAGCCAAAAACGGCTGACTCGATAGCCGCGTTGGCGCTCCAGGGCAGATTCGAATGCGTCGTCGTGGATGTCCACGCCTAGGCCCAAGATGTGCAGCTCCCCCTCCCAGAGATCGCCCATGTTCGTGGCGACGCTGTTGATCTCGACCGCGGCCACGAGGTCAAGCGGGAGCGACGGCGCGCCCGGTGCGCACAGTTCCCGTACGCCGGCCAGGGTGTCGTGGTCGGACAGGGCCAGGACCTTGACGCCGGCCGCGGCTGCCTTCGAGACTAGTTCAGCGGGTTCCAGAACGCCATCCGAGCGGCGGCTATGGGAGTGAAGGTCGACCCGGGACGGCTGCGGCGGCACAACCCTCTGGCCTGGCCTGGCGCGATAACCGCTGCCGACGCCACCCTGTTGGTCGCCCACATTAGCCCTCGAACACGCGGACTACGCGCTCGACGGCGATGGCGCGGCCGCTGATTGCATCCACGTCGATCATGCAGGAGTTGAAGACCACCGGGCCCGATCCAACCTCGAACCGCGTCGGGAGGCCGTTGATGAAACGCGGCACGACCGTGGCCGGATCGAAGCCGATGACACTGTGGATCGGGCCGACCATGCCCAGGTCGGATTGGTAGGCCGTGCCCTTGGGCATGATCCGCTCGTCGGCCGTGGGGACATGCGTGTGCGTTCCGACAACCGCGCTGACTCGACCGTCGAGGTAGACGCCGAAGGCGTTCTTCTCGCTCGTCAGCTCGCAATGGAAGTCGACGATTCGGACGGGCGGGAGTGGTTCGGAGGCCTGGTCGATGAGCCGGTCGAACTCGGTGAACGGGTTCTCGATCGGGATCATGTACGTCCGGCCCTGGAAGTTGAGGACTGCCACCTCAGTGCCGTCCTCGGCATGGAAGACGCCCCAGCCCTTGCCAGGCACGCCGTCCGTGCCGTAATTGAGCGGCCGCAGGATGCGTTCCTCGTGCTCGATGACGTCGTACATCTCGCGCTTGTCCCAGATGTGGTTGCCCGACGTGATGACGTCAACGCCTGCCTTGAACATCGCCTCGGCCGTGGAGGCCGTCAGGCCCATGCCCCCGGCCACGTTCTCGCCGTTGGCCGTCACGAAGTCAATCCCGAGTTCGTGACGCAGGCCCGGCAGAAGCGAGTCCACAGCCAACCGCCCTGGCTTGCCGATGAGGTCACCGATCATGAGGATGCGGCAGACACGCCGACCGCCGTTGTCGGGCCTGGGTGAACCGCCGGTGGCTGCCACCGCGGGCTACTTGGCGTAGTCGACGGCCCGCGTCTCGCGGATGACCGTGACCTTGATTTGGCCGGGGTAAGTCAGGCTGGCCTCGATCTTCTTGGCTACATCTCGGGCCATGCGGGTGGCGCTAAGGTCGTCGATCTGCTCCGGTCGGACAAGGACTCGAACTTCCCGCCCTGCCTGTACCGCAAAGCATTTCTCGACGCCTTCGAAACCCTCCGCGATGGCCTGCAGGTCTTCGAGACGACGGATGTAGGTCTCGACCGATTCCCCCCGGGCGCCGGGCCGAGAGGCGCTGATGGCGTCTGCGACCTGGACGATGGGCGCTTCCTGGCTCTCGTACTCGACCTCTTGGTGGTGGGCGGCGATCGCATTCACGACTTTGGCCGACAGATTGTTGCGTTGGGCGACAAGTGCGCCGATCTGGGCGTGCGGACCCTCCATCTCGTGGTCGATGGCCTTGCCGAGGTCGTGCAGAAGCCCGCCAAGTTTGGCCACCTGGACGTCTGCGCCGAGCTCGGCGGCAATGATCGCGGCCAGCCGACTCGTCTCGATCGAATGGATGAGGACGTTCTGGCCGTAGCTTGTGCGGTATTTGAGGCGGCCCAGCAACTTGACGATCTCGGACGGCAGGGGCGGGATGCCGGCGTCGTAGACGGCCTGTTCACCGGCCTGGCGCATCACGACGTCGAGCTCGGTGCGAACCTTGGCCACAACCTCTTCGATACGGCCGGGGTGGATGCGGCCGTCCTGCATGAGCTTAGTGAGGGCCAGACGAGCGATCTCGCGCCGGACGGGATCGAAGGCGCTGATCACGACTGTTTCGGGAGTGTCGTCGATGATTAGGTCCACACCCGTGGCCTGCTCAAGGGCGCGGATGTTGCGTCCTTCGCGGCCGATGATGCGACCCTTCATCTCGTCGTTGGGGAGATGAACGGTCGAGACGGTGTGTTCGGCAGTGTGGTCGGCCGCGATGCGCTGCATCGTTGTCAGCACGATCTCACGAGCCCGATCCTCGGCCTCTTCGCGGGCCTCACGCTCGATGGACTTGGCGAGTCGAACGGCGTCGCGCTCGGCTTCTTCGCGAACAGCTTCGAGAAGCTGGGCCTTCGCTTCGGCCGCAGACATGCCGCTGACGCGCTCCAGGGCAGCGACGTGATCCTGCTGAGCCCGCGCCAGTTCCTGGCGGTTCTGCTCGAACTCACGCTCGCGATCCAGAAGCTTTCGGTCACGCTGCTCGAGCATGTCGGAGCGCATATCGAGCTGCTCGTCGCGGGAAAGCAGCCGAGTTTCGAGAAGTGAGAGTTCGGCGCGCTTGGCTTTGGCCTCGACCTCTGCCTCACGCAGGAGGCTCATCTTCTCGTCTTTGGCCGAGAGGATCAGTTCCTTTTGCTGGGTCCGGGCTTCGGCGACAATGCGAGCGGACTTCTCCTGTGCGGTCTGAATAGCCGAGTTGGCGAACAGGCCTCGGGCAAGAAAGCCAGCGATCGCGCCCACGATAAGGGCAGCCGCAACGGCGATGGCCGCAAGGGCGAATTCCATATGAACTTGCCTCCCACCCGGTCGGATGGTGCGACCGGAGGTACGTGTATCGGAGTTGAAGCAGCTCCGAACCCCCGCCTCACGTCCTCTCCTGGAGCCAGGCCGGGTGGATGCCGCGTTGTCGATGATTCGGACTGACGCCATCGCTGGAACGTTGGACCGGCGGCGGCGTGTTCGTTTCGACACCTAGTCTACGGCGCGCGCAGAAAGCGGTCATGGAACGCGTGTATTCACGCCGAACCGTTCCCGCCACCGAGTTCCAGGGTGGCCGCCTCTGCGCCCGTGGTAGTGCGCCTCTGGTGGGGCCGGAGCCTCTATTCAGCCGGCTCCTCGCCTCCGTCTTTGTCGCTATCGCTTTGTGGTGCCGCCCAGCGGCCGCTCATGTCCCGACAAATCTCCGGGTCAAACCCGTTACGGGCCAGGAGGGCGTAGGCGCGCTGTCGGCGGAGTCGAGGGTCCGCCACGCGAGCGAGCGAGACGCGGTTCTTGAGTAACAGTCTTTCTGCGACGCGTTCGTCCTGGCTGCCCGATTCGGCGATATCGGCGGTCTGAGGCGCATCGCGCCGGCCGGCCAGCAGCCCTTCGATGGTGTCGCGGTCGATGCCCTTGAGGGCCAGCTCGCGGCGAAGAGCCTGACTGCCCCGCGGCCGGGTCCGGTCCCTCGACTCCACCCATGCCTGGGCAAAGGCCAGATCGTCGAGCAGACCCAGCTCTACGAGCCGAGCGATGGCCTGCTCCACGAGCGACACCGGGAATCGGGAGGCCCTTAGATGCCGACGAAGCTCGTCGATTGAACGCGTCCGCAACTCGAGATAGCGAGCAGCCGCCTTGACGACGACGCCGGCGTCTGTCTCAGCGGCGTGGCGTTCGAGGCGAGCCCTTCTCGCTTCAAGCCGTTCCGTGCCTGAGTACCGGGGCATGGCCGACTACTCGGCCTCTCCGATACCTTCGACCGGAAGCGAAACCTCTGCGATCTTGCCCCGGATCAAGTTGTCCACATCGGTCGCGATCTCCGGATTGCCCTTTAGGAATTCCTTGGCGGCTTCGCGCCCCTGTCCCAAGCGGGTTTCGCCAAAGGTGAACCAGGCCCCCGTCTTGGTGACGATACTCATGGCTACGCCGACGTCGAGCAGGCCTCCCTCGCGCGAGATCCCGGTCCCGAACATTATGTCGAACTCGGCCATTCGGAACGGCGCCGCGACCTTGTTCTTCACGACCTTGACCTTGACCCGGTTGCCTACCGATTCGGTGCCCACCTTGATCGTCTCGACGCGCCGGATATCCAGCCGGACACTGGCGTAAAACTTGAGAGCGCGGCCGCCGGGCGTGACTTCGGGATTGCCGAACATGACGCCGATCTTCTCGCGCAGCTGGTTGGTGAAGACCAGCGCCGTGTTCGACCGATTGACGGCTCCGGCAAGCTTTCGGAGGGCCTGGCTCATGAGGCGAGCCTGGAGGCCCACGAAAGAGTCACCAATCTCGCCCTCGATCTCCGCCTTGGGCAGGAGGGCCGCCACTGAGTCGACGACGACGCAGTCCACGCCGCCCGAGCGAATGAGCGTTTCAGTGATCTGCAGGGCGTCCTCACCCGTATCTGGCTGGCTTACCAGCAATTCATCGACGTTGACGCCGCACGAGCGGGCATAGCCGGGGTCCAGTGCATGCTCGACGTCGATGAAGGCCACGACGCCGCCCTTGCGCTGGCCTTCAGCCAGAATGTGCTGACAGAGCGTGGTCTTGCCCGATGACTCGGGCCCGAAAATCTCCGTTATCCTGCCGCGCGGAATGCCGCCTACGCCAAGGGCTAGGTCAAGGGCGATCGATCCGGTCGGGATGACGTCGACAGCCTGGCGCTCGGACGAACCGAGACGCATGATCGAGCCACGCCCGAACTGCTTCTCGATGGCCAGAATGGCCGCCTCCACAGCCTTGCTGCGGTCGTTGCCAGCGCCCGATGCTCCGCGGGCCTCAGGCCCTCGCTCGACTATCGCCACCTTGCTCCTCGCTCCATTCCTCTACGGATTTGGCGGAACGGGTCGCACGAGGCGTCCGTCCGCGTGTCAGCTCTCGGTTTCTTCTGTCCGCGGCTTGCGCTTGGGCTTCCAGACCTCAACGTTGGTCGGCGGCTCAAGCAAGGGCTGGATCTTGTTCTTGCCGGGGCCTTCTTTCGGCTTCTTCTTGACTTCTTTTCGAGGAGGATTTCGTCCGGCCATCTGATGCGCCTCCGCGTGCTACAGGCTACGGGTGGGCTCTTCACTCCGACTGCACTGCCGTTGCACGCAACCTTGACGGCAGCGCGCGTGCCCGAAGCTCAGGCATACGTTCTGAGAAGGTGCCGGAGCGGAGTGCGAAGCGGATTTCAGCCATAAAGTCTAGGGTGAAGGTCAGGTTGTGACAAGTTGCCAGGCGGTAGGCCAACAGTTCCTCGGCCCGGAAAAGGTGTGCCAAATACGCCCGTGAGAAGTTGCGGCAGAGCAGGCAGCGGCAGCCTTCCTGCACCGGCCGCGGATCGTCGGCGAACTGAGCGTTACGCATGTTGAGGCGCCCGCCCGGGACCCACAGCTGTCCGTTCCGGGCGACACGGGCCGGCAGGACGCAATCAAACATGTCGATACCGCGATGTACGGCCTCGAGCAGGTCTATGGGCGACCCGAGCCCCATCAGGTACCTGGGCCGCGGATCCGACTCCAACTCCCCGACGACGACCTCGAGAATCGCTTCGCGCTGAGTGGGTGTCTCGTCCCCGGCGAGGCCGCCAATGCAGATGCCGTCGAACGGAAGATCGGCCATGAAGCGGGCCGACTTGACCCGAAGCGCCGGATCCAGACCGCCCTGGATGATGCCGAAGAGGGCCTGATCCGGCCGCGAATGGGCCGTCACACACCGTTCCGCCCAGCGGTGAGTGCGAGCGGTTGCTTCCGCCACAGCATCGAGGCTTGACGAGGCCGGCGGAACGGGCTGGTCAAACGCAACCGCGATGTCGGCGCCGAGCGCCTCCTGGACGGCGATCGACAGCTCGGGGGTGAAGCGGTGGTAGGAACCGTCGAGATGGCTCTGGAAGGTGACCCCGTCGTCGTCGATCTTGCGCAGCTCACCCAACGAGACAACCTGAAAGCCGCCCGAGTCCGTCAGGATGGGCCCATCCCAGGCCATGAATTTGTGCAACCCGCCGAGCGCGGCGATCCGTTCGTGGCCGGGCCGCAGGTAGAGGTGATACGTGTTCGACAGGATGATGGTGGCGCCGACAGCCCGAATATCGTCCGGATCGAGTGCCTTGACGGCGGCATTCGTGCCTACCGGCATAAATTGGGGTGTCTCGACGATGCCGTGCGGAAGCGTCAATCTCCCCAGTCGGGCCTGCGTCGAGCCATCCGCTGGTGGCGGAACCAACACCTCGAACTGAACTGGCGAGAGGCGATCTTCTTTGGCACTCTCCAGGGGGCTCGACATCAGTCGACGAGCGCGGCTGGGTCCGCGGGCGTCGGTGCCTCTGTGGCCGCGAGCGTTCCGTCCCACAGCGCGGCCTGGTCACCGTCCGAACGTCGCGGCGGTGGTACGTCGTAGCCGAGCCGAGCAAGATGCCGGCGGGCTCCGTCCGTGGCTATGCGGCCCTGTGGTGTCCTGTCCAGGAAGCCGAGGCGCAGTAAGAACGGCTCGTACACGTCTTCGACCGTCTCCGGTTCCTCGGCCAGAACGGCCGCGAGGGCCTGAACCCCGACCGGACCGCTGCCGAACTTCTGGACGATGGCCGCCAGAAGCTTGCGGTCAGTGCCGTCGAGACCTTCATCATCTATCTCGAGAGCGGCCAGGGCCCTGTCCGCAGTGGCAGCGTCGACGGTTCCGTCGCCGTTAATCTGGGCGAAATCGCGGACGCGGCGCAGGAGGCGGTTCACCACGCGTGGCGTGCCCCGGCCGCGCCGGGCGATGGCCGTGGCCCCGTCTTGGTGGAGGTCCACGTTCAGCAGGCGCGCCGAACGCTCAACGATGGCGGTGAGGTCCGGAATGTCGTAGAAGTCCAGCCGATACGTAGCTCCAAAGCGGTCTCGCAGCGGGCTCGAGATACGGCCGGCCCGAGTGGTGGCGCCGACGATGGTGAAGGGCTTGAGGGTGAGCCGCAGGCTCCGCGCCGACGGACCCTTGCCGATCATGACGTCCAGGGCGTAGTCCTCCATCGCCGGGTAGAGGATCTCCTCCACCGCGCGGTTCAGGCGGTGGATCTCGTCGATAAAGAGGACATCGCGCTCATCCAGCGACGTCAGAATTGCGGCAAGGTCCCCTGCCCGCTCGATCGCCGGCCCGCTGGCGTATCGGATGTTGGCGCCGAGTTCTCGGGCGATGATCGTTGCCAACGTTGTTTTGCCCAGGCCAGGCGGGCCATGGAGCAGCACGTGATCTGCGGCATCCCCTCTTTGACGAGCCGCCCCGAGCAGAATCGAGAGATTGGCTTTGAGCTCTCTCTGGCCGATGTACTCATCAAGGGTGTGCGGCCGCAGCGACCGGTCTACCACGACCTCCGCCTCATCCTCGACGCTGTCCGTCAGGATCCTCGAAATATCAGTCACCGGACCGCTCGCTCATGTCGGTAGTGTACCATATCGAACGGACGTTCTAGGCGCCACTAGGGCGAGTAAAACTCGGCCAGGGTGCCGATATTCCCGCCGGCCATCAGCACTCGCATGTCCTGTAGCAATGTGGCGGTCTGCAACTCCCGTGGCATAACCATCTTGGCTGACGAGTAGAACTTGCCGATGGAAGGGTCGTAGAGTTCGGCCGAGTTGTCACCTCCTCCGGCGACCAGGACGCGCCCATCATCGAGCAGGGTCGCGGTGAAGTCGGACCGACCTTCCGCCATCGACCCCGTCTTGGTCCACGTGCCGATGTTCGGATCGTACAGTTCGGCTGTCGCTAGAGGCGCTGCAAGGCCCGCCAGGTCCACCCCTCCCACGACAAGCACCCGACCGTCCTTGAGGAGCGTCGCGGTGAAGTGGGTTCGCGCACCGTTCATCGATCCCGTGAAATTGAACCTGCCGGAAAAGGGGTCGAACACCTCCGCAGATGCGAGGATGGAGGCGTAGCGTCCCGTGTACCCCTGATCGCCTCCCACTAGCAGGACGCGTCCATCGATAAGTTGAGTCGCGGCGGCATTCTCGCGTGCTTCGTTGATATATCGCGCGCGATTGAATCTGCCGCTGTTGGCGTTGTAGATCTCCGCGCCCATCGTGTAGAGATCACCGACACGGCCGCCCGCTATCAGAACGCCGCCGTTGTCGAGTAGCGTCGCGGTGTGATTGGTGAAGTTGTCGAGCAGCGAGCCGGTCCTGCTGAAGCTTCCCGTAGTCGGGCTGTAGATCTCGGCCGAGCTGTCGGCGGTGCCTCCCGCCATCAGAACCTTACCGCTCGGAAGCAGTGTTGCGGAGTGCTGCGCGCGGGCCTCAATCATCGAACCAGTGACGGTGAAGGTGCCGGTCCTGGGGTCGAATAGCTCCGCCGACGCGAGAGCCTGGCCGCCGGTCATTCCTCCCGCGACCAGCACGCGCCCGTCGTTCAACAGGGTGGCTGTGGCCGCGATCCGACTGGCGTTCATTGGTGCGGCAGACTGGAACGACCCAACTCGGGGAGTGGCGACCACGACGGCCGTTGGTGTGGGGCCAGGACTCGCCGTGGCTTCGGCCTTGGGAGAGGCCGCGGGCGATCCGCAGCCGGCGACGACCAGCGCAAGCAGCAATCCCACGAACACCTTGTGTCGGGCCATGACCGCCCTCACGATTGGCTGCCTCGGGCGTGGCCGGGTCATGGTCCTAGCCCTTCAACAGCGTCCGCAGCGCGGCCTTGACGCGATCCTCCAGGCCCACCGCAACGCCCAGGTCCGAGAGCGCCTCGCGCGAAGCCTGACGCGCTTCTCCGGCCGAATAGCCCAGGGCCAGCAGCGCGGCCACGACCTCCGACTCTCCGGCCGGCCCGCCGCCCGTGGCCCCACCCACGGACACGCCCGCCGTGGCCACTTTCTCCTTGAGTTCCAGAACGACGCGTGCCGCCAGCTTCTTGCCGACTCCCGGCACCGCGGTCAACAGCGCCAGGTCGTCCGATAGGATCGCCAACTGGAGATCGCCGACCGGCCGCGAGCCTACGATTCCCAGGGCCACTTTCGGGCCCACGCCAGTAACCGTCAGCAGGAGTCCGAAGAAGCCGAGTTCCTCGGGGTTACGGAAGCCGTAGAGCGCCTGCAGATCTTCCCGAATGACGTGGTGGGTGAACAGCCTGAGCCGCCCGCTGACCGGCGCCGCAGCGAGTACCGAAGGCGCCGCAAAGACGCGGTAGCCCACCCCTCCGACCTCGAGGATTAGCGAATCGGAGAAGACGGCGCTGACGTGGCCGTCAAGGGATGCGATCACGAACTCGTCTCCCTGGCGCGGGGATTGTCCCGGATTATGGCCTGGGCCAATGTTATGGAAAGACGATACGCCGTATCGGCTGCGAGGCTTTCGGCGGTCGGTCCCGAGTGGGATTATGGGGCCGAGCCGCCCGCGAATAATGCCGCCTTTCAGCGTCGGCGATCGCTACTGGGCGCTCGGATGATCCAGTTCGTGCCATAAGAGTGTCAGTGGCTCTAGATCGGAGAAACCGCGACGCTCGATCGCCACACTGACCGGGGCCGCTCCCTGGGCCGCCCGCTCTAAGAGGCCGTCTTGCGCCTCGGGGCATGCGAAACTTGTGCCTCGGGACCGACACCCAACCGCTCGCGACGGAGAGCCTCGCGCACGGCCTGTTCGTACGGGGTGCGACCGCTCGGCGGTGGTTTGAGGGCGGATCTATCGAGAGGGCCGGTAGGAATCCGGCTGACCGATCGCTCGCGGTTGGCGACGCAGATGGCGATGGCCAGCGCATCCGCTGCATCGTCCGGTTCCGGCAACTCCGGCATTCCAAGGATCGCCTGGACCATGCGCTGCACCTGATCCTTCGAGGAAGACCCGTATCCCGCCGTCGCGACCTTCACCTCGTTGGGCGTCGCCTCTCGAATTTCCAGCTTGTGCAGAGCCGCCACCAGGAGGATGACACCACGAGCCTGGCCGACGGCGAAGGCCGTCTGGACGTTCTTGGTGAAGAACAGCCGCTCGACGCCCATGAGCGCGGGTGCATGCAGCTCGATCAGGTCGTTCAGAGCCAGGTAGATGGACTCGAGGCGCTCAGGCAGCGGAAGATCGGATGGGGTCTTGATGACGCCGTAATCGATCGTCCGGAGGCGCGGACCTGTCCGCTCCACGAGCCCGTAGCCGAGCATTGCAACTCCCGGGTCTATGCCCAGGATGATCACGAGCCAACCTCGGCGAGGCCGAGGTTGGCTTTAACGAGATCCGCTGTGCGAATCTCGTATGGGAGAGCCAGCTGCGCGAGGCCGAGGTTGGCTTTAACGAGATCCGCTGTGCGAACCTCGCTCACGCACCGACCTCGGCCAGAAGCTCATCGGGGATCTCGAAGTTGGCCGTGACGCGCTGTACGTCATCCTGGTCTTCGAGCAGTTCGATGAGGCGGAGCGCCTGCCGCGCTTTGGGGGCGTCCAGCTCGACTGTGTTCTTGGCGATCATCGACAGCTCCGCAGACTCGATCTTCACACCGGCCGCCTCGAGTGAGCGCCGAACAGCCTCCAGCTCAGTTGACTTCGTGAAGACCTCCACCTGGTCGCCTGAGGAATCGACATCGTCCGCGCCGGCATCAATCGCAATGAGAGACAGCTCGTCCGCGTCTCCGCCCGGGCTCAGAGTGATGACTCCGCGCTGTTCGAACTGCCAGGCAACGCTGCCCGAGCCCGCCAGCTGGCCACCGGCCTTGGTGAGGATGGAGCGCACCTCGGCCGCGGTGCGGTTCTTGTTGTCCGTGGCCGTCTCGACGATCATCGCCACGCCGCCGGGGCCGTAACCCTCGTACGTAATCTCCTCGAATTGCTCGCCCTCACCACCGCCGGTTGCCTTCTCGATGGCGCGCTTGATCGTGTCGAGCGGCATGTTGATGGCCCGGGCGCGCTCAACGGCGAGGCGGAGCCGAAAGTTGCCGTCCTGGTCTGCGCCGCCTGCTCGCGCGGCAACGCTGATCTCGCGGCCCATCTTGGTGAAGACGGCGCCGCGCTTAACATCATTTACGCCCTTTTGGCGCTTGATCTGAGACCACTTCGAATGTCCAGACATCGGGCGGAGTATACCGCCCAGCCGAGCCTCCGAGCCCGCCGCCCAGCCGAGCCTCCGAGCCCGCCGCCCAGCCGAGCCTTCGAGCCCGCCGCCCAGCCGAGCCTTCGAGCCCGCCGCCCAGCCGAGCCTTCGAGCCCGCCGCCCAGAACAACGAGACGCACAACCGTCGACACGAACACCAGTCGGCCCAAGGCGCGGGTCGGTTCTCGCCCAAGGCCCGCCGGGGGCCACGCGCGGCCCTATCCGCGGGGCTATCATGGCCGCGCGGCACGCACCCTTGTGGCGCCGCCTGTCCGATGCCATCTGACGCCACCAGAGGATCGATGAGCCGATGACAACCAAGAGTGTCGATCTCCTCCACCTTCGCAGCGTCGTTTTGGCCGCCCACGCCGGGGCCGGCAAGACGACGCTGGCTGAGCACCTCCTATTCGACGCCGGAGCGATAACGCGGCTCGGTCGCGTGGATGACGGCACGGCCAGCCTGGAGCACGAGCCCGAGGAACTGAAGCGCAAGCAGTCGCTTACCCTCGCAGTTGCCAGCCTGGAGCACGAGGGGACCAGGATTCAACTCGTCGACACCCCCGGCTATGCCGATTTCGCGGCCGAGGTCGTGCAGGGCTTTGCTGCCACCGACACGGCAGTGCTACTGATGGACGCATCAGGGCACGTTGAGGCTGGCCTGGAGTCGGCGGTGGCCCTGGCTCGAGCCAACGGCCGCCCGGCCCTGTTCTTTATCAATAAGTGCGATCGCGAGAACGCGAATCCCGGCGGGGCCTTGGACGCGCTCCGAACCGCGTTCGGGCAGAAAATCGCCCCGCTCCACGTGGCCATCGGCACGGCCGACGCCTTCACCGGGTACGTGGACCTGGTCCATCGCAAGGCCTATCAACTGCAGGGCGGCAAAGAAGTCGAAGTCCCGGTTCCGGCGAATCTGGCCGACGAGGTCGCTGCCCGCCGCGACCAGCTGCTCGAAGCCGCCTCAGAGGCCGATGATGACGTTCTGACCAAGTATCTCGAGGGCGAGGAGATCAGCGACGCGGAACTCGAGGCCTGCCTGCACACGGCGATTCGGTCCGGCATGGTGGCGCCGGTCCTGGTCGGCAGCGCTTCGAAGGACATCGGCGTTCGGGCACTAATCGATGCGATCGTGCACTACCTCCCCTCCTCCGCGGAATTCAGCGAGATCGCCGTCACCGACTCCAAGGGCCAGGAAGTCAAGCTCTCCACGGACGCCGCCGGCCCCCTCGTGGCCCGCGTCTTCAAGACGACCGCGGATCCGTTCGTCGGCCGGCTGACATACATCCGGATCCTTTCGGGCACGCTCCAGGGTCAGGGTCAGGCTTGGAACTCCACCCGCGGTGAGCCGGAGCGCGTTGGCCAGCTCCTGCTGCTGCACGGCAAGGACCAGGAGACCGTCGCGCAGCTGCACGCCGGCGAAATCGGCGCAGTCGCGAAGCTCACCGCAACCGGCACGGGCGACACACTCTCGGCCTCTCGCGAGCAGGCCTACGCGCTGCCGCCTCTCTCGTTCCCCGTTCCGACGCTCCAGGTCGCGATTGAGCCGCAGACGAAGGCCGACCTAGACAAGATGGGATCCGCCCTGCAGCGCATGCTTGAGGAGGAGCCGTCGGCTCATGTGATCCGCAGCGACACCGGCGAACAGATCCTGGTGGCGATGGGGGATGCCCACGTCGCCGTCCTGGGTGAGCGGCTCAAGCGCAAGTTCGGCGCCGCCATCGTCACCAAGACGCCGCGAGTTCCGTACAAGGAGACGATTCGCGGCAAGACGCAGGCCCACGGCCGATACAAGAAGCAGACCGGCGGCCACGGCATGTTCGGGGACGTCTGGATCACGATCGAGCCGAACCCGGGCGGCGGCGTCGAATTCGCCGACCATGTGGTCGGCGGCACCGTCCCCAAGAACTTCTTCCCCGGCGTCGAGAAGGGCATTCGCGAGTCGGCGGCAGAAGGCGTACTGGCCGGCTACCCCCTCAGCGATTTCAAGGCGACCCTCTACGACGGATCGTTCCACGCCGTTGACTCCAACGAGTTGTCTTTCAAGATCGCCGCATCGATGGCGCTCAAGGCAGGCGTCCTTGAATGCAAGCCGGCCCTGATGGAACCGATCATGACGGCCGAGATCCGGATCCCCGAGGCCTACCTGGGCGACGTGAACCGCGATCTAAACGGCCGCCGTGGCCGCGTCCTGGGTATGGATACCAAGGACGGCATGCAGATCATCACCGCGCACGTGCCCCAGGCCGAACTCTTCTCCTACGCCACGGAGTTGCGCTCGATCACCGGCGGGCGCGGGACGTTCAGCGCCGTGCTGGACCGCTACGAGGACGTGCCGCAGCACATCGCCGAGAAGGTGATCGAGGTCCACCGCAAGGCCGTCGAAGCCGCGCACAAGGAGTAGCAATAATCGGCGTCTGGTTCCGCGGCCGTTGGAGTTGCTGGGGCACCAGGACGCACGCCGCGCCGTAACGCTGTGCCTGGCTCGGGCGTCCAGAGGGGCCCAACCTCGAAGCAGTGCTAAGGTCATTGGCATGCCCACACCCGACATCACATCTACATCCGCGCCCGAACGGAGAACCGGTTCTCCGTCGCTGGCCGCACTCTTATCGTTCATTTGGCCCGGCCTCGGCCAGCTCTACGCCCGACGACGGCGCGCCGCTCTGCTATTCGCAGTGCCCGTTCTTGCGCTGGC
>JAYVMQ010000276.1:0-4078 GCA_043758855.1 Chloroflexota bacterium | reverse complement strand
CGGCTCTTCCAGAGTGACGAACAGGCCGATCTCGGCCTTCTCGCGATCCAGCACGCCTTTGAGATCGCGTATCTGGCTTGAGTTGACCGAGCCGCTCTTGATGCTCACGAGCGCCCGGCCCATCTCGCCGCGCGGCCCCGTGGAGAAGCTGATGACTCCATCGATGCCCTTGTCCGCGCCCTTCTTCTGGGCACCGCCCTGCGGTTGCGCGCCGATAAGATCGAGCGCCCACCACTGGAACTGGTACTGGCCTTCGAGCCCCGTCCCTACGAGCATGGCTCGCGCGCCGTCGACTTCTGTGGGCTGCCCGATGACGTCCACTTCGGCGAGGCCGAAACTGTCACGGAGCCGGGCCTTCATGACCGCGATCGACAGGTATGTCACGTCGATCCCGATCCACCTGCGGTCGAGTTTCTGCGCGGCGACCAAAGCGGTACCACAACCGCAGAAGGGGTCCAGCACCGTGTCGCCGGGATTCGAGCTCGCGTGGATGATCCGCTCAAGCAAGGCAACCGGTTTCTGTGTCGGATAGCCAAGTCGCTCCTTGGCCTGGGAGTTGATCGGCGGCAGATCGTCCCAGACATCTTGGAGCTGAGTTCCTTTGACGGTATCCAAGTACCGCTTGTAGGCAGGCCAGCCGCCCGTCTTTGGCCAGTAGATCAAACCCTCGGCGTCGCGTTGGTCGAGATGCTCCGCGGAGTACTTCCAATGGTTGCCTTTCGCCGCCGGGTCAAAGCCGCGCCAAGGTAGGCCGGACGAACCTCTCCGAGTACCCAGCGCCGTCAGGTCCGAGGTCCTCCAACGGCGACCGTCCGGATCAGCGTTGCCGTAGTGGCTCGCGAGGTACCGCGGGTCATGCGGCACGTACTGCTGGTTCCAGGTGTAGTCAGACCCTCTGGCGTAGACCAGCACCGTATCGTGTACAGGGCCGGGTCGCTTTGCGCTGCTGTGGGCACTGGTTCGCTTCCATACGACTTCGGACAGGAATCGTTCAGGGCCAAAGATCGCGTCCAGAAGGACTTTGAGGTAGTGACTCGCTGTCGGGTCGCAGTGCAGCCAAAGGGAGCCTGTGGGCTTGAGGACTCGGTGTAGCTCTGCGAGCCGGACGGCCATCTCTACGAGGTAGGCCATCATCTGGTTCTCGCCGATCCCGGAGCGCAGGGCAGCAACGATTGTGCTGACAGTGGACGCCACGCGGCCGTGGTTGCGGGCCGTGTTTGTCAGGTAGGCGTACTGCGCTTCGGCGTCCGGCCCCCAATGCCAGGTGTCCTCGAAGGCAAGCAGCTGAGCGTCGCTCTTGCGGCCCGACTCGTCCTTGAAGATGACGTTGTAATCGCGATTCGAGTTGAACGGCGGGTCGAGATACACGAGGTCAACCGACGCATCCGGGATGTAGCGTCGGAGGATGTCGAGGTTGTCGCCGTAGTACAAGACGTTGGTCTGCACGCCGAAAGCGTAGCGTCAGCCACAGTCACCCGAAAGGCTCCGGCGCAGCCGTTCGAACTGGCGCACGGAGCGGGGATCGTTGGCGACCAGCCGCGCCGGGCCGGACAGAAGCTAGTCTCGGCGCTTCTCAAATTGGTATACCTCATGGGGAGACTCGATTAGTCCAGAATCTGCGTTCTGTTTCGGCTACACTCGGCCCGCCATGAGACGCTCGGTTCACGCCATCTTCGACCGGGACCGGGTCCGCATGGACGCGAGTCCGGCAAGGCATGACGAGCCAACCTTCGATTTCTACGACCGATGCGCGAACGCGGTTATCGGCTCGGTTCGCGACAATCTAGAGGCTTGGTTCTCGCGGTACCCCTCGGGAGATCACCGACGGGATCTACTTGGTAGACTCCGCGACGGCGACCGACGACAGTGGGGCTCCGCTGTATGGGAACTGTACGTCCACGAGGCGTTGCGCCGGTTCGGGTTCGACATTACCCCTCACCCGCATCTGTCCACGACGACGAGGCGCATCGACTTCCTGGCGACGAGAGGCGAAGAACGTGTCTTCGTGGAGTGCGCCATCGTGACGCACTCTGACGAGGCGGCAGCGCGCCGAGGGGGCATCGCGGCGCTGGAGGCGGCGATCGACAAGTCCGGGATTTTGGATTACTGGCTCGACCTCCAGTTCGAGCGCATCGGCCCGACGTCCATTCCGCCTGAGCCATTCGTCGAAGCCTTGCGGGCGTGGGTGGTCGCCCAGGATATTGAGGCGCTCGACGCGGTTGCGCGTCAGGGCATTCTCGGCCTCCCGTCGTTCGATTGGGACCAGGACGGCTGGCTCGCGCGTGTCTGGGCGATCCCGCGCACGGCAGAACTCCGCGGCCGGGAGGACATAAGGCCGCTCGGGATCATGGCCGGCGAAGACGACGAGAAGTCCGTCTGGTTGGCGTTGAAGGCCGCGATGGAATCCAAGGCGACCGCGTACGGCGAACTGGATGCGCCATTCATCATCGCGGTCAACGCGCCCGACGCCTGGCCAAGCGACGGCGAGGCCATCTGGGCGGCGTTCGGCACGCACGCCTTCACCGACGCTTGGGAGCGGGATGGCTTTCTGCTGCGCAATGGTGGGCCCTCCTACCCTGGGGTCTCCGGAGTCCTGATCGGGGTCGCGGTGCAGCCGATCAGCTTGCCGCGCCGCTGGCCCACGCTCTATGAAAATCCTTCAGCGGAAATGCCGGTGCCCGAGTCGCTGCGCTGGGCGCGCGTCCGCGTGGAGGACGATTCGCCGCTACGTCTTCAGGGTATCGACCCACCGGCTCTGTTCGATGTCGCCCCCGATTGGCCAGGCGTGCCGTGGCCTTGACCCCAGGCTAGCTTGTTATCTCGGCTTCAAGCCCAGTAGCGCCTCCAAGATGATCCTCTAGTCAGCGGTTCGCGGCATCTTCGCCGGCGAACACAGGCGGACGGAGAGGCGCCAATTCGGGCGACCTCACGCTCAATTCGAACGCCGACGGACCCGCGCGACCGCCCTGGTGCACCCTTGAAAACCGCTGGACGAGAGTCCCGTGAGTTCGAATCTCACCCTCTCCGCCAAGATTTCCCTCGTGAAATCCCAGATTTGAGCCCCACGGAGTGGGACTCTGTCCGGCACCGGTAGCAACACCGGTAGCAACAGGATTAGGATCCTGCACGGGTACGCGAGTTCTCCTGTAAGGGGAACGCTGCCATGCCAGGGACTACCAGCCGGAAAGAACGCCGCCGATCGGGCGGCGAGGGGTCTGTCTACGAAACGTCCGATGGCTGGCGCGGCGCCGTCAGCTGGACAGACGACGACGGGACGCGGCATCGCCGGGTCGTTCGAGGCACGACCTCGCAAGCCGTCCGCGGCAAGCTGGATGAGCTCCGCCGCGAGCTGAAGCTCGGCACGCTGACGCCGGCGGGGACGGGGACTGTCGCCGAGTACCTCTCCGAATGGCTCCAGCGCGAGCGCACGCGCATTCGCCCATCGACGTGGCGCGAGCGTGAGCAACACGTTCGCGGCTACCTCATCCCCTCGTTCGGCAAGCTGTCTCTTGCCCGACTTACTCCGATTCAGATCGAGCGGGCGATGGCACGGTTCGTTTCGGGCGGGAGGCCAAAGGATGGAGAAACACTCAGAGGCGGTCGCCCGCCTCGTCCCGTTTCACCCGTGACGGTTAGTACTACAACGCCGAACTCGGTCGCTGGTACTGCTTCGAGGTCAAGGGGACCGCCGAGGCCTGGACCGTCGATCCTGCCTGGACGGTCCCGCCGCGAGCGGGCAGTCGGGGTCGTCCGCGCACGAAGGCCCGACCGCGGACCGACGGCAGCCCGGCCCGGGCCGTCGCTGGCATCGTCCGATCGCTCCCGCCCGACGCCTGGATCCGCCACCGCGTCACCGAAGGCGAGAAGGGACCCCGCGAATACGAGTTCGCTCGCCTCCGGGTGATCGAGAAACGCCATCGGACGCCCGGGCCAGAGGGCTGGCTCCTCGCCCGTCGTCCGGTCAACGCCGAGCCGGGCGATGAGATCAAGTGCTACCTCTCGAACGCGCCAGCCACGGTCGCGCTCGCCGAGATGGCCGCCGTGGGCTGCCTGCGCTGGACGATCGAGGAGGACTTCG
>JAYVMQ010000275.1:0-14072 GCA_043758855.1 Chloroflexota bacterium | reverse complement strand
CAGGTGACGGCGCAGAACCACGAGGTCACCGTCATCGGCGAGACTCTGCCGGCGGCGAGCGGCTTCGTCGTCAGCCAGATCGACCTGAACGATGGCTCGGTCGAGGGGCTGCGTCACACGGTGAAGCCGATCGAGACGGTCCAATACCACCCCGAGGGCGGCCCGGGTCCGCTGGACGCGCTGGCGGTATTCGATCGGTTTGTGAAGGCGGCCGGCATCCGCCACGGCGGCGCCCAGCCCGAACCGACGGTCGGGGCGGTGGAGCCATTCCACCTGGACACCGCGGAGATGAGGCGGCGATTGCAGGGGATGGACTGAGCGAGTCGGGAAGCCGCGCCCGATACGCGCCCGCGCAGTCGGCAGCATCGGCAAGGGCCGGTTGAGTCGAGGTCTACAATCCCTTCACGACGGGTGATGATGAGGAGTCTCCACGATTCGCAGGGCGGTTCAGCCGCCGAGATCAACCCGGGGTCTCGAAGGGTCGATTTGCGCTACCACAGCCACGACGGTGTTCTACATTGCGGCGCGGTCCGTCGGGTCCAAGCGTGCGCACGCCCAGGTGCGAGATCTGCTGGGCTTGTTCGATGTCGCAACCGTCGATCGCGACGTGCTCACCCACGCGCTCGAGCTCGATTTCGCGGACTTCGAGGACGCGGTGTTGCACGAGGCTGCCTCGGCCGGGGGCATGTCGGCGATCGTCACCCGCGACCGCCAGGGTTTCGCGAACGCGACGATCCCGGTTTTCGACCCACGGGAACTGCTGGCGGCCGTGACGGCCGTGTCCGCGCAGTGACCGACGGCTATTGGTTGCGCGCTGAGGCCGCTCACGATGAGCTGAACGCCCTTGGCGCCTCGGGACGGACGAGAATGGCATCGATAGACTCTCCGTTGTACGATACCGTTATCGATAGGGAGAGAAGTCATGACTACCCTCACCATTTCGCCCAAGTATCAGGTCGTGATCCCCAAGCAGATCCGCGAGAAGCTCGACCTGCGTCCGGGCCAGCGGGTCCAAGCCATCCAGTACGACGGCCGCGTCGAGCTTGTCCCGGTGCGCCCGATGGGGAGCATGCGCGGGTTTCTCGCGGGTATAGACACGACCGTCGATCGCGACGAGGACCGCCTGTGAACGTCGTCGACTCCTCGGGTTGGCTCGAGTACTTCGCCGCTGGCCCGAACGCGGACTTCTTCGCGCCCACGCTCGAGGCCGTCGACGACCTCGTCGTGCCCACCGTGAGCATCTACGAGGTCTTCAAGCGCGTCCTCCAGCAGCGCGGCGAGGGGGACGCGCTCCAGGCGGTGGCGCTCATGCAGCAGGGCGAGGTGGCAGATCTGTCCGCGACGCTCGCACTCGACGCTGCTCGCATGAGCGTCGAGCTGAAGATTCCGATGGCAGATGCCATCATCCTGACCACCGCACGTGCGAACAGCGCGACGCTCTGGACGCAAGACTCCCACTTCGAAGGGATGGCGGGCGTCGAGTACGTTTCTGCGGGATCGGCCTAGCAAGCCCATCGAGCTGACGCAGCGAGCCTAGACCGACCTTGGCGGAAGAGATCCGCTCATGAGCAACACGTTGCCCCATTTCAGGGGCCCTGCCTGCACCCTCCTCCTTCGTCCTCCTTCTTCGTGCTAACCTACGCCCAACCTTTGCGGCCGGTCCTGTGAGGCCGGCGTACCGGTCCAGAGAGGCCGGGGAGGAGATGCGTGACGCCCTGCAACCTGGACCACCGCGCCCCTGAGGCCGGTGGCTTTTTTGTATGACCGTGCGGCAGGTGGCGCCGGGCATGGGCAGTTCCGGAGGAACTGCCAAAGTCAACGCCGCAGGCGTTGACTCATTGTCATATCCCGTGCCCGCTAACCCGGCCCCACGCGCGGTCCGAATCAAGCCCAAGAGCGCGCTGATCATCGGGTCGGGGCCGGTCGTCATCGGCCAAGCCGCTGAGTTCGACTACGCGGGCACGCAGGCCTGCCGGGCACTCCGCGCCGAGGGCGTTCGGACGATCCTCGTCAACTCCAACCCGGCCACGATCATGACTGACGCGGAGGTCGCGGACGCCGTATACCTCGAGCCGCTGACCGTCGAGGCCATCGAGCAGGTCATCGCCAAAGAGCGGCCGGAGGGGCTGCTCGCCGGACTCGGCGGCCAGACCGCGCTGAACCTGGCCGTCGCCCTGGCCAAGGCCGGCATCCTCGAGAAGTACAACGTCCGGCTCATCGGCACGCCACTCGAGGCTATCGAGATGGCCGAGGACCGCCAGCTCTTCCGCGACCTGCTGACTCGTATGGGCCAGCCGTATGCGCCGAGCTACATCGTAGAAGGCGACACCGAAGAGGTGCGCGAAGCCGAAGCGCGCATTGCGCTCGACACGATTGGCCTGCCGGCTATCATTCGGCCGGCCTTCACCCTGGGCGGCACGGGCGGCGGCATCGTCGAGACAGAGGATGCCTACTGGGAGCGGGCGCGCTCCGGCCTGCGCCTCAGCCCAATTCATCAGGTCATGATCGAGCGCTGCCTGGTTGGCTGGCAGGAGATCGAATACGAGGTTATGCGCGACGCGGACGACACCTGCATCGCCGTCTGTTCGATGGAGAACGTCGATCCGTTGGGCGTCCACACGGGCGACTCGATCGTGGTCGCGCCGGTCCAGACGCTGCCCGACCCAGTCCATCAGCGGCTCCGCTCGGCAGCACTGGCGATCATCCGGGCGCTGGGCGTGGAGGGCGGCTGCAACGTCCAGTTCGCGCTTTCGCCGGACTACACCGACTACGCGGTAATTGAGGTCAACCCCCGCGTCAGCCGATCCTCAGCGCTGGCGTCGAAGGCGACCGGCTATCCGATCGCGCGCGTCGCGGCCCAGATCGCCGCCGGCCGGCGGCTGTCGGAGATCCCGAACGTCGTGACCGGCACTACCGTTGCCGCCTTCGAGCCGGCCCTCGACTACGTCGTCGTCAAGCTGCCCCGCTTCCCGTTCGACAAGTTCCCCACGGCCGACCGAACGCTTGGCAGCCAGATGAAGGCCACCGGCGAGGTCATGGCGATCGACCGAACGTTTGGCTCGGCCCTGAACAAGGCGCTGCGGGCACTCGAACAGGCCGGCGCGGGTTTTCTGGCCGAGAATGCCGGCTGGACGGGGACGCTCGACTACCTGATGGAGCCTGCGGCGGCGCAGCCGGTCATGACCGTCGACGGCAGCGGGCTGCTCTGCGAGGCCAGAGCGCATGCCGAGCGCGCCGCCTATCCCATCGTGCTGAAGCGCTTCCTCGGCCCGTCCGACTCGCGGCTGTGGCGGATCCTGGCCCTGCTGCGGCGGGGCATGCCGGCGGAGACGATCCGAGGCGCGACCGGCATCTCAGCCTGGTTCCTCTCGGAATTCGAGCGGGCCATCGCCCTGGAGCATGACGTGCGGGGGATGGGGGAGCGGATCGCGGATCCACGGGACGACGAGGCGGCCACGCTCCTGGCGACCGTGAAGCGGGCCGGCTTTGGGGACCGCGAACTGGCCCAGATGGCCGGTATCGATGCCGAGTCGGTCCGCCTGGCCCGCATGGAACTTGGCCTGGTGCCGGGCTATGCCATGGTGGACACGTGCGCGGCGGAGTTCGCCGCCGAGACGCCCTACTTCTACGCCACGTACGCAGCCTCTGGCTCGGAGCCGGAGTTGCCGCCGGTGCGGCGGCCCGCGGCGCTGGTCATCGGGTCCGGCCCGGTCCGAATCGGGCAGGGAATCGAGTTCGACTACTGCGCGGTCCAGGCCGCGGCCGAACTTCGCGAGCAGGGCTGGCAGGCGGTCATGATCAACTCCAACCCGGAGACGGTTTCCACGGACTTCGATGCCTCGTCTCGCCTCTACTTCGAGCCGCTGGACCCTGAGAGCGTGCGTTCGGTCGTGGAGGCCGAGTCCCCAAACTCGCCAAGTGGCGAGTCGACGCCGCTGCTTGGTGCCTTCGTCCAGTTTGGCGGCCAGACGCCGCTCAACCTTGCCGAGTCGCTGACCTCGGCCGGCATCCCGCTGCTCGGCGCAAACCTCGAGACAATTGACCAGGCCGAGGACCGCATCCGTTTCGCCAATCTGGTCGAGTCTGTCGGCATCCCGCAGCCCGAAGGCGGCATGGCCCGCTCGATCGAGGAGGCTCTGGCGCTGGCCGATCGGATCGGCTACCCGGTGATCGTACGGCCGTCGTTCGTTATCGGCGGCCTCGCCATCGACTTCAGCTATTCGCCGTCCGATCTCGTGGGGCAGCTAGCACGGGCGACTGTGGTCGATCCCGACCGACCGGTTCGAATCGACCGCTACCTGGAAGGCGTCGAAGTCGACATTGATGCTGTAGCCGACGGCGATACGGTCCTCATACCGGGCCTGCTCGAGCACATCGAACGGGCGGGCGTGCACTCCGGCGACTCGGTCGGTATGTTCCCGCCCCAGACGGTCTCCGTAGCGGATCAGGAGCTGATCGTCGCGGCCATGGATCGCATCGTCCGGGCCCTGGACGTGAAGGGCCTGGTGAACGCGCAGTTCATCGTCCGTGACGACGGCGTTTATCTGATAGAGGTCAATCCACGGGCTAGCCGCACGGTGCCATTCATCAGCAAGGTCACGGGCGTGCCCATGGTCAAGCTCGCGGTCCGGATCGCGTTGGGCGAGAAGCTGGCCAATATGGGCTGGCCGAACGGCCTGCTGCCGCCGCCGCCGTTCGTCGCGGTCAAGGCGCCGGCCTTCTCCACGGCCAAGCTGCGCGGAGTGGACCCGTCGGTGGGCCCGGGCATGCAGTCGACGGGCGAGGTCATCGGTATTCACACCGATCCACGCGTTGCGCTGGCGAAGGCAATGCAGGGCGCGGCCCTGATCCCGCCGCGGCCCGGCGCCGCTGGCGCGCTGGCGCTACTCTCCGTGGCGGAACGAGACCACCTTGCCCTGCCGCGAGTGGCTCGTGCCCTGGCCAAGGCCGGTTACCGCTTCGCGGCGACGATCGGGACGGCCGGGGAGTTACGCAAGCTCGGTTACGAGGCGGAGGTCGTGGCTAAGGTCGGCGAGAAGCCGGCCGAGGGGCAGACAGCCATCCTGAACATGATCGCCGCGGGCAAGGTTCAGCTCGTGATCAACACGCCGTCACCCAAGTCCGGGCCGGTTCGCGATGCCATCGAAATCCGCCTCGCCGCGACGGCCATGGGCATCCTCTGCCTGACCGCGATCGAAACGGCCGTTGCCGCTGCTGAAGCGCTCGACCCGGATCTGCGCGACGGTCTGGCCGAGGTCCGTTCGCTCGGCGAGTGGGTCCCGAACCCGGGCGTTCCGCGGGCCGCCCTGAAGTCCTAACCTAGACTCAGCGGACGGCTCACTGTCCGCGGTTCCAGCCATCAGGATCGCCCCCGATGTCGTCTTCTCTGCCCAGCCTCCGCTTCCGCCTCTTCGGCTTTCCAGTGGCCATCGGGGTGGACTTTCTGCTGGTCACGCTGCTGATCGGCGTGGGAACCCGGCCGGGTGCGTATCTCCTCGAGTGGCTCGTGGTGGTTGCTGTATCGATCCTGATCCATGAACTGGGCCACGCCTTCGCCGTGCGCAGCTACGGCATAACTCCCGAGATTCGGCTGTGGGGCATGGGCGGACTGACGATCTATGGCTTCGCCCTGCCGCCTCGCAAGTCCCTCCTGGTGAGCCTGGCGGGTCCGCTAATCGGGATACCGGTGGCCATCGCCGTGATAGTTGTTCGGCCGTGGCTCCCGTCCACCGAGCCCATCGGCACAATCGCTGCCGACCTCATCTTCGTCAACCTGTGGTGGGGCCTCCTCAACCTCCTGCCCCTGGCGGGCCTGGACGGCGGCAACGTGGTCACCGACCTTTTCCTCATCGCGATGGGGGAGCCTGGACGGCGGCCCGGTTTGGCGTTCGTGGGCCTGGCCAGCGTGGTCGTGGCGATCGGCGCGGTTTTCGCCGGCTTCGTCTACCTCACCCTCGTCATATTGCTCTTCGGGCTGATGAACCCGGAGCCGTATCTGGTGCTTTGGCGACTGGTCTCGGGCGGGTCGCGCGGGCCAAGCGCGTCGGGCGGGTCCCTGTTCGCTCGCGCCGGGGCGAGAGGGAGGCCGCAAGGGCGGCGCGATGAGCGGCCAGGCCCAAAGTTCAACGCCAAGCGCGATAAAGGGCGGCCCGTGGTCATAGATGCGGCAGACATCCGGCGCGTCTTCGGTGAGTTGTACGCAGAGCTGGTGCCGGAAGCATCCGCCGCGGATCTGGATCTGGATGAGCTGGAATTGCGCCCGGCGCCGCTGCTGCCCGATGTCATGGGCATGCTTGCCCGGCGCGATGATCCGGCCGTGGCGGGACGGCTGACCGCCGAAACGGATCCGCTTGCGGTCCTGGGGATCGTCGGGCGGGTCGTCGAAGCCAAGCGTGTGCCGCAGCTACAGGACACGCTCCGCCGGGACGACACGGCCGACCAGGTGCCGGGGCTGCTCAAGCTCCAGGTTGGGCTGCATGCGCTTGGCCGGCTCGAAGATGCGATCGCGGTAGCCGACATTCTGGGCAAGGCCGGCGGCGGCGGGAGCGCTGTGCTCGGGGCGCGGAGCGCCGCCCGACTCGGAGATCGAAAGCGCACGGCGGCGGCCCTGGAGCGAGCGGTTGCGCTCGGAGTCGCGAGCCTGCCGGAGGAGGCGCTCGGCGACATCGCCCGTCTCGGCCCGGATCCGCGCATCGGCTCTCTCCTGGACCGGCTGCGGAGCGGAGCGCCCAGGGCCTGAATGCCGCCCGACCGACGCCGGACAGAACCGTCGGCTGCTTCGTCAATCCCGGTATGGTGGAGTTGATCAACGTCGAGAGAAGGGCTGAACAGGTGCTCGAGCGAGTTGGCGATGCTCGCGCGGTGGAGGCCGCTCCCCTCAGGCGTGCTCGAACGCGACGGGAGCCTCGACCGGGATCTGCGTGACTCCGGCTCCGGTGTCGGCTGTTTGATCGGTGCTGCGGAACCAAAACCACAGCAGGCTGGTCGCGATCGTGTATAGGACGATGATCGTCACGAAGTCCACGGCATAGCCGGCATAGAAGCCCAGCCAGGCCTGGAGTAGCCCGTAATAGATCGGGGCTATCACCCAGCCAAGGTTCCACAGAAGTGTCATGCCGGCCGCGAGCGTGGCCCGCTCGCCGGGTGATACTCGCTCCATCGCAAAGGCGTCGAAGATCGGACTGCCGGCGTTCATCAGCGAATTACGCACGGTCAGGGCAACCACCACGGTCCACAGAACGGGCGAGAATCCCAGCACTACGATGAACGGGATGCTGGCGCCCTGCACCAGCACGATCGACCCTATCCGCCCGAACCGTCGCGCCAGAGCTGGTTGGGCCAGGATGGCGGCCGCCGTGCCGAGACTCGCGATCGCGAAGACGCCGTTCACGGCGGCCAGGTCAAGCCCAAACTTCCTTTCGATGAACACATTGAGGAACGGGATCAACTGGCCGGCGCCCAGGGACGTCAGGAATCCCGGCAGCAGAAGGCAGAAGAAGAGCCTGCGGTCGAGGATCACGAGGCCGAAGCGACCTCGCCCGGGAGTGGGCGCGCGGTCGGCTGCGGGCCTGTCGTTCGTGAGCAGGGAAACCGTCCCCAGCGATATGGCGCCCAGTATGGCCACGCCAATTAGCAGGATCTGATACGGCGCCGCCGCGGACACAAATCCAAGCCGGCCCGCCAGCGCCGTCGCCACCGCGCCGCCGATCACCGCCGAAACCAGCGTCGTCAGGAACCCCAGGGCGGACCAGAGTGAGAAGTACTCGTTGCGCTGTTCCGGCAGGGTGTGCTCGGCGATGAACGGTATCTGGACTACTGCCACGATCTGAGAGCCTGCGCCAAGCGCGACTACGCCTACGAACATCAGCGTTGGCTGCCCGGGCAGGAACGTAAGCAGCGCCACCGCAACCAGGGTCATCCCGCCAGCCATCAACGTGCGCCGCCCGAATCTGTTCGAGAGCGCGCTTGCAGGAAGAGCTACCAGGAAGCCCGCCAGCATCGACGCCGAAAGCATCCATCCGATCGCGTAGCCCATTCCGATCGACTCGAGATACAGATTGAAGTCGATCCAGTACAAGCTCAGGGCCGCGCCGTACACGACCGTTGTAAGAAGAAAAAGCCGCGCGTCGCGGCTGAATCCGGTGAAGTTACGCAGGTAGCGAGCGAGGGCGCCGGTCATGCCGCGCCCAAAGGAACACCGTCAGCGGAAGGCCACGTCCGGGCAGGGGTCGTTGCAGGGGCCCCCGCGTGGATCGAGGGTGCGGCCGGCGGACACGAGCAGACCGCCGAGCCAGCCACGGAGACCGTGGTCCGGGTCGTCGCACGAGTCAGTTGAGGTTGGCGGTTTGCCCCGAGCGAGTCGGTTCGACTCCGCCTGACGGATGAGTTCCTGCCCGTGCTGCCGAACGAGCCACAGGCGCGTGTCGGTGGCGTCTTCAAACCGCATAGAGGCCCTCCGATGGTGACTTTGGTCAAAGCCTGGACAAGCCACCTTATGCCCGGAGGTGAACGCCGGTCGAATCGGTTGCGCATGGCGACGTGGTGCTACCTCGTGAGGTAGGTGAGAGCGCGGCCCTGGGTCGTAGGGGCGCCCATATGGGTCGGTTGTTAGAACCGAACGGGGTGGGGTGCCCCTGGCTTGTCGTCGGCGAACGTCCGCCCGACGACGATGATCAGGCTTCCGACATGGATGCGCAGTCCACTGAAGCTGCGGTCCGTCGCGCTGCGGCCGGCCGACCGGTTGGTTGCCGCTTCGGCCTGAAACTCGGCCTGTCGTTGGTTGGCAATCATCAGACGTTGTTCGGGATCAGGCCACATTGTCGAGTTCTCCGTGTCATTTAGTGCGCCAGGTAGGCGCGAAGCTCTACCCCGGCCTCTTCGGCTCGGTCGCGGCGGAGGGCGTAATAGGTGAAGTTGCCCTGCTCGGTCACGGTCACGAGACCGGCGCTCCGTAGCTGGGCCAGGTGGTGCTTGATGGTGGGCTTGCTCAGTTCGAGTTCGTTGGCAATCTCGGTCAGGTAGTGATCTCGCTGGGCCAGGAAGCGGAGGATCAGGAGGCGCGTCTCGTCGCCGAGAGCGCGATATAGGCGCACGGTCGATGCCGGTGGAGTCAGCCGATCGGCTGCGCCCAGCGCCGAATCCGAGATGGGGTAGAGGATGGCCTGCACATCGCCAACCTTGGCCAGGGAGTTGTACGGACGTCCAAAGTAGCTCGGGGCCAGGGCGATGCGCCGGATCCGCTGCTCGGGCGCAAGGCGGATGCCGTTGGTGGTGCGCTCAACGAACCCGATCGGGTCCGCGGCCGGGTCTTCCTGACTACGCGCTGCCACGTCGCGTTCGAGCATTCGGCCGATCCTGGCTTCGACTTGCTCGTAGCGAGGCAGCCAGGCGTGAAGGACCGCTCGGGCGGTAGGCGCTAGCAGGGCCATGGGCAGCGTCAATACTGGGTGGCCCTTCAATGACTCCAAAGTGACTTGCAGTTCTCGGTAGGCTTTGTCGTCGCCATCGACCGCTCGCAAGGTGATCGCGCCAAGCTCGGGGTCAGCCAGCAGCTCGCCCAACATCGATTCGAGAAGCTCGTGATCTGCCAGGACATCGATAAGCTCGACGGCCTCGCGGGCGCTGCGGACATCAGGATGGATTATTAGCACCCGACCCAACTCCACCAGGAAGCCGGAGCAGGTCCGAGCGAAATCAGCTGAGCCCATTTCCGCGAACAACGCGGCCCGCGATTCCTCCAGCCAGCGGCGGTCCTCCGGGAGGAGATCCTCTGGCTCGCCGCAATCGTTGCAGGCGCTCGTCAGAAAGTCGTATGCGGTCCGCGGATCAAACGCCACACTCGGCAGCTGCGCGGTAGTTAGCCCGGGACGGACGAGGCCGCCGGGTCGAATTGGGGCGCTGCTGGGGTTCCGGGTGGGTGCCATGGGGCTCAATGTCTCTAACTGCTGTTAGATGAAAGGCTAACACACGTGGGCCACAATCAGGATTGCAGGTGATCGACCTCGCCGAATCGCGCCAGGTTTGGCGGGCTGACGACCGGCCCGGCCGCGGCCCGTACAATGCCAGCAGCCGCGTGTCCGCCGCAAAATTGGCGGCGCGCCCATGGAGGAAATCGCCCGAATGACCGTCCAAAGCGTCAGGTTCAGCGACGAACGCCTGGCCAACGGCCTGCGTCTGATCATCTCTGAAGACCACATCGCTCCCGTGGTTGCGGTCAACATCTGGTACAACGTTGGCTCCAAGCACGAGGTGCTGGGCAAGACCGGATTTGCCCACCTCTTCGAACACGTAATGTTCCAGGGCTCGCGGCATGTGGCGAAGGCCGAGCACATGGCGCTGGTCCAGGCGGCGGGTGGAACCATGAACGGCACTACCTGGCTGGACCGGACCAACTACTTTGAGACGATGCCGAGCCACCAGCTTGAGCTGGCCCTCTGGCTCGAGGCCGACCGGATGGCCACACTGCTCGATGCCCTGAACCAGGAGAACCTGGACAACCAGCGCGATGTCGTGAAGAACGAGAAGCGGTCCTCCTATGATAATCGGCCGTACGGCGCCTGGTTCCACAAGCTTCAGGAGCATCTCTTCCCGCCCGAGCATCCGTACCATCACCCCACGATTGGGTCGATGGAGGACCTGGACGCGGCATCGCTCGAGGACGTGGCGGCCTTCTTCCGAACCTACTACGCGCCCAACAACGCGGTCCTCTCGATCGTTGGGGACGTAGATCCGGCCCAGGCGCGGGCGTGGGTAGGGCGCTACTTCGGCGAGGTACCGGCCAATCCGGCGATCCCGCCGCTCGGCGACCTGAGCCTGCCGCCGATGCTCGGTGGGGAGTCCCGCGAGGTAGTCGAGGATCGCGTGCCGCTGCCGCGCCTCTTCTTCGGCTTCCGAGCGCCGCGACTGGGCGACCCTCGATTTGACGCGCTGGAAATTGCAGGCCAGATACTCGCTGGCGGCAAGGGCAGCCGTCTCTACCGTCGCCTGGTCCGCGAGGAACGAATCGCGCAGGACGTGACCTTCTTCTCGCTGGGGTTGATCGGCGGTGCCTCGATCGCGGCCGGTCAAGCGACGGTTCGGCCGGGCGTGGATCCTGATGTCGTGGAGCGGGCCTTCGAGGAAGAATTGGAGCGTTTGGGCCGGGAGCCCGTCACGGATGACGAGTTGGTCCGCGCCAGGGCCCTCATCGAGACGTTCGAACTGGACGCGCTCCAGCGGGTCGACGAGCGCGCCGATCGGCTTTCGATGTACGCCACCTTGCTTGATGACCCTGGCATGATCAACCATCAATTGGACCGCTATCTGGCAGTTAGCGCGGCCGATATCCAGGCCGTGGCCGCGGAGGTTTTGCGGCCGGAGAACCGGGCCGTCATCACATATGTGCCCGCTGCGGACGCAGCCGCCGGCACAGCGGAGGAATCGGCGGCATGACGCTCGAGGAGATTCTGTCGGCACGGCCATCGCCCGGACAGCCGCGTTCCTACGACTTCCCACCTTTCGAGCGAACCGTGCTGCCGTCTGGGCTGCAGGTCCTGGCCGTCGACGTGCCGGGCCGGCCACTCATCTCGGCCAACCTCGTGATCCGCCGCGGTGGCGGCGACGAGCCGGCCCATTTCGCCGGCGCCACGATCCAAGCGGCGCGGGCGATGACCGAGGGAACTGAAAGCTATCCGGGCGTGGAGCTGCTCGAGGCCTCGGAACGTCTCGGCGCCACTCTGCACGTGGAGGCCAGTTGGGACGCGTTCTTCGCGTCCGTGGACGTCGCCGCGGTGCGCCTGCCCGCGGCCCTAGAATTGCTCGCCGAGCTGGTTCAGCGGCCGACGTTCCCGGAAGCGGACGTGGCGCGCCTCCGCGATGAGCGACTCAACGATCTGCTCCAGGTCAAGGCCGATCCGCGTCGGCGCGTGGATCAGGTCTTCGTTTCGACCATCTACAGCGGCGACTCGCCCTATTGCAGACCCCTGGGCGGTGACGAGGAAACGGTTCCGCGACTAACGCCCGAGGTCCTGCGGGCCGTCCACCGGGCGGTGCTCGATCCGGGTCAGGCGGCGTTCATCGTTGGTGGCGATCTCGGCGGCTTGAAACTGCCTCAGATTGTGGCGGCAGCGTTTGGGGCGTTCTCGCAGAAGTCGGCTGCTGCAAGCGCGGCCGGCGCGCCCCCGCCGCGAGTCGATTCGGCGGTCGATCGCCCGATCGTTCGCTTCTACCACCGTCCGGGCTCGGTTCAGACGGAGCTGCGGATCGGTCATGTTGGGCTCTCTCGCCGTGCGCCGGATTTCCACGCCGTTCAGATCATGGCCGCGATCCTGGGCGGCCTCTTCAACTCGCGCCTACAGATGAACCTGCGCGAGGAGAAGGGCTACACGTACGGCATCGGCGCCGGCTTCGACATGCGCCGCGGGGCCGGTCCGTTCTCGGTCCGGACCGCGGTCCAGACGGCTGCCACCGTGCCCGCCATTTCGGAGATCCTCTCGGAGTTGCGCCGCATCCGCGAGACGGAGGTGACGCTGGCCGAACTGGCGGCCGCCCGCGACTACCTCGTAGGAGTTTTCCCGCTCCGTTTCGAAACGCCGGGAGCGGTCGTGGCGGCATTGGGCGGGCTCTTCATCCACTCGCTCCCAGATGACGAGCTGGCCCACTACCGACACGAGATCGAAGCGGTCACGATCGAAGATGTCCAGAAGGCGGCGCAGGATCACATCGCGCCCGGCAGGCTGGCGATCGTCGCGGTCGGTGATGCCGATGCGGTCGGGACCGAACTCCAGGCGGCCGGCTTCGGCGATTTCGAGGTAATCACCGAGGAAATGCCCGCCGGCGTGGAAGGCGGCGCGACCGGCGCTCTTGCGAGCGAGGAGGCCGAATGATCGTCGTGGTCGGATTGCCGGCCTACGCAGACTCGCTTGCAGGATCCTCGCCTGACGGCGAGAAGTGCGCGGGCGGAATGGCCGTTGAAGTCGCTGCGGCGGCGAAACGGCGCGGCGCCCAGGTCGAGCTGGTCGGCAAGGTCGGCGAGGACGGGGCAGGGGACGCGGTGGTGCTGGCTCTCGGCCGCCTGGGCATTGGGCACGCCGCGCTGCTGCGCGATCCCGTACGTCCGACGCCTGTCCTGACGGCCGGCTCCTCTGCCGCAGACGACTCGGCCGAGGTGGACGCCGACACTCCTGTCCCGACGGTGCTCCCGGCGAACCCCGCGGAGCGCCCGGCCCTCGATGCCGCAGATATCGAACTGGCACTGCGGTATCTGCCGCAGTCGTCGGTCATCGTGTTGACGGATCCACTCGCGGAAGGCGCTCTTGCGGTAGCTGTCGATGCCGCGGCATTCGCCACGGCCAGACTTGTCGTGGTGGTGGCAGCAGGTGCGCCGCCGCCCGAGGTTTCGGCCGAGGCCACCGTTCTCGAGGCCCCGGCGGACGACGACGGGTCCTTCGGACGGCTCGTCGGCATCTTTGCGGCCGGGCTGGACGCCGGGGCGGATCCGGCCGCTGCATTCCGCGAAGCCGTGGCGGCCTCCGGTTGGGAGTCGGCCGCAGACTGATCGTGTTCGCCGCGGGTGGGCGGCCGCTTAGCCGCCGGATTGCCCGACGGACGACTCACCGCTTCCAGTAGAGTTCAAGCATGGATCGTGCAACTAACGGCCTCCGTTCCGAGGGGCCAATCAACCTGCCAACGGGCTTCGACCCGACTGACCAGAGTCCGCTCGACCGCGCCACGGCCATCGCAGCCCTGACGGAGGCGGACGGCCTCCTGGAGCAGAGCGAGCCCGAGGGGGCGCTGCCGCTGTATTCGCGGGCGACCGCCTCATCCGAGCGCGACGTCGCCGCCGCGGGTTTTTACGGGTTGGGCAACGTCCTGTATCGGCTGGACCGTGAGACCGAGGCCCGCGAGGCCTGGCAGCGGGCCACGAGCCTGGGCGACAACACGCCCGTGGCGTATCGGGCCTGGCGCCAGCTCGCTGCCGGACTCGTCCGTGAGGGGAACCTCAGCGGGGCGCTGGAGGCCTATCGCCACTGCGAGAAGCTCGCACCCAGGGAGGACCGGGCCGAGATTGCGTCTCGCCTGGGCTGGTTGAACAA
>JAYVMQ010000274.1:0-3290 GCA_043758855.1 Chloroflexota bacterium | reverse complement strand
AACGTCGAGATGCCGTACTCGGCAACCAGCGCCGCAGCGGTGTAGTCCTGAGTCGAGAGCGGGTTCGAGGCGCACAGGGTCACGTCCGCGCCGCCGGCCTTGAGCGTCCGGACGAGGTTTGCCGTCTCGGTGGTGACGTGCAGGCAGGCGGCGATGCGCAGGCCGGCCAGCGGCTTCTCGCGCTCAAACCGTTCGCGGATCAAGCGCAGGACGGGCATCTCGCGCTCGGCCCATTCGATCCGGCGCTTGCCCTCGGTGGCCAGGCTGAGATCCACAACATCGTGCTTGGGCAAACTGCCCGTTTGAATGGCCATGCGAATCAAGACTCCTTGCGACCAAATATGCGGCGAAAGGTTCCCGACCAGCCGCTCCACGGCAGCTCAGACCGATGAATGAGCCGCTCTTCGAATGACACGTAAGGCTGGTAGCCGAGCCGTCGATAAGCTGCCAGCGCGGGGGTGTTGTCGGCCCGAACGTTCAGCACGACCTGATCACAGAACCGCAGTAGGTCTGCCGTTACGGCGCCGGTTGCTGCGGTAGCGTAGCCGCGTCCGCGAGAATCCGTGTGAGTCATGACATTGCCGACCACGGCCAGCCTGGCCGCCGGGCTGATTACGTGGGTGCCTGCGGCCGAGACCAGCCTGCCGCCGACACGGACTCCGTAGTAGAGGCCGTCCGTGATCGCGCTGGCCGGCAACCACGATGCGAGGCCCAGCTGGTACAGCCGGTTCAGGTCGCTGATTTCGATCGGCAGCAGCCGCTGCACCTCGCCGGCGAAGGGTCGGAAATGGGCCGCATCCACCCACATTCGCAGCATCGTCGGCCCAGACTCGATGCGATAGCTCGTGGCGATGGCGGCGAGATGCTCCGGTCGGGAGGCTACGTAGGCTGCCCTGGGCTTGATGACGTTGGCCAGAATTGCCTCGATGCCGGCGTTCTCGCCCAGGACGAAGATCGGCTGCGGCGAGTAGCCCGCGTACTGGAGAACGACCGCGATCATCTCGCCACCGATAAGCGCCACTCCCCAGCGGGTGCGGAGAAACTCGCGATCGTCCAAATCGCATAGGGCGTAGGCCGAGAAGAGCCGGTCCCGATCGAGGAATGCCCGGAGCATTGGCCGATCGGAGGTCTCCTGGGCCAGGATCGCGCCACGCTCACGACGAGTGAACGCCCCGGCGGTCACCGTTCGAAGACCCACCGTGGATCAGTACTGGATGACACTCGTCGTCTTGTAGCCCTGCAGGCGCTCCCGACCCTTGAGGGCCAGCAGCTCGACCAGGAAGGCAAGCCCGACTATCTGGCCCTGCAGCTTCTCAACGAGTTCGATCGTCCCGCGGACGGTACCACCCGTAGCCAGAAGGTCATCCACGATCAGAACTCGCTGCCCCGGCTGGATTGCGTCCTTGTGAATCTCGAGGGTGTTGGAGCCGTACTCCAGCGCGTACTCCACGGATAGGGTTTCGGCCGGCAGTTTGCCCAGCTTTCGCACGGGAATAAGACCGGCGTTCAGCTGGTAAGCGATAGGGCTGCTGAAGATGAAGCCCCTCGACTCCATGCCGACCACCGCGTCAACTCCCAACTCACGGTACGGCTCGATCATAAGATCGATCGCCTCACGGTAGGCCGCCGCGTCTTTGAGCAGCGTCGTGATGTCGTAGAAGAGGATGCCCGGCTTAGGGAAGTCGGGGATCTCGCGGATCTTGGCGCGTAGGTCCTCGGCTGACATGTCGAGACGGTCCTCCTGGCAAAGCGGCTGGGTTTGGTAGGCGAAGTCTACCGCAGCGTCCACCGCTGAGGGCGTGCAACCGGGGCCGCGCCTTATTGCGCGGGCGAAACGCCCGATGTCGACCAGGCCGCGAAAATGGCGACGAGTTGCTCATCGATTGCCGGGGCTAACGTCACGGCGAACGTGGCAGTCAGATGATGCTGGTCCCGCCACACGATTGTGTTGTTGATCACGACTGGGCAGTCGCCGGTTCCGGGGCAGATTTGGTCCGTCAGAATGATCAGACCAGCCCCCGTAGCCGCCGCGACGTTCTGCTCGCGCGCCCCCATGGCCGACCCAAAGCCAACCCGGCGCGTGTATGCACAGCGGCGGTAGTCATTCTGGTAGGACGAGAGACATTCGGGAACAATCTGTGCCGTCGGAAGCGGCGGGTCCTGAATGATCACGACCTTCGAACTCTTCGGGAACTTGTTGATCATACCGGTGAGGGCGTTGGACTCGGTCGCGACGGTCTCCTCAGCCGTGTTGGCCGTGAAGATCCAGCGGCTCATCGAAATGATGATCAGATCTGGCGGGCTCTTCTGCAGCTTGCTCAGGACCACGCTGTTCCACGTCATGCACTGCGGATACGGGACCGTGGGCGGACCGAAGTACATGAGATCGTTCAGATCGAGGAAGGGGCAGTCGATCTTGAGGTACGGAATCAGCTTCCAGCCGTGGGCTTTGGCCACTGCGTTGACGCCCGGGAACAGGGCCGAGGCGTGGGAGTCGCCCACAAAAGCGACCGTGTAGGTGCCGCTTGGATTGCCGTAGACGCACTTGCTCGAGGTGTTCGGAGAGGTTACGGGCTGCCAGCCCAGGCACTGGTCCTTCCAGGGCTGCTCGTAGTCTTCTTTGGCCTTGCCGAGGGCCGGCCTGATGGCGCTCGTAATCGCAAAGGAAGTCGGCGGTGGTGGCTCAGGCGTGGGCGTGATCGCGGGTGTCATCTGTGGGACGGGCGTCGGCGTCGCATTGGGCGGGAGTGAGACCGGCGCCGTGGGAACGGGCGTCGCCGTGGGGTTTGGGGTGGCAATCTCGGCCGTTGGAGTGGCTTCGGACACGCCACCGATCGCTCCCAGGGCGGATTCGGCGCCGAAATACAGACCGGACCCGGCCACTGCCACGGCCAGCATCGCGGCCAGGCCGACGCCGACGACCCGGCTGGGCCGAGGCAACGGCACCCGGCCCCGGCGGAATGGCTCCTCGATGAGTAGCCAGCTTGCGGCCGAGACCGGAACGGCCAGGGCGGCCAGGCCGAGCGCCTGCGGCGTGGACATCGGGTCCAGCGGGCCCACGAGCCAGATGCCGCCGAGGATCAAGATCGGCCAGTGCCAGAGGTAGAGCGAGTAGCTGATCTTGCCGAGAAAGCGCACAGGCGCCAGTCGCAGCAGCATCCCGGGTCCCGTCCGCTCCTGACCCGAGACGATCAGCAGCACCCCGGCGATCGTTGGCACGATGGCGGCCATGCCCGGATACGGCGTGGCCACTGAGTCGATCGCGAATGCGGCCGTTATGAGGGCGGCCA
>JAYVMQ010000273.1:0-5150 GCA_043758855.1 Chloroflexota bacterium | reverse complement strand
CCCTCTTGCTACCTCGACCACAAGCGCGGTCGGACCGACAACTTACGCGACCCCGCTGAGGCCGTCGGCCAGCCAGCCGGGGACCACGATCCGGGGTGTTGGAACGGCGGGTTCAAATCCTCTCGCCCCGACCAGACTGACCTTCTTTCACGCGGACGATGCCGGCCCCGAAGGCCGCGTCCCAGCCCCGCGCCTTGGCGTGACCGGTCAGCGTGAACGCCCAGACTTGGTCCCGCCCGCGCCGATACGCGCGACGTAAGCGGCGCGGACAGCCTCAACGGCCTGGGTTGCGACCTGGCAAGAAAAAGTTTGATCAAGACTATTGACTTTCCACGGCCACCGGCGCAGTATGGCGAAGTCAACCTCACAACCGCGCGATGGACCCACGAACCGGTGCCAACGGCACCACCACTCAGGGCCGGAGCGCACGTATCACAAGGAGGTGCCGTGATGGCACACGCGACGTTCAGCGCCCTGCGTTTCGAGCAGCGGGGACAGACCCTCTACACCGGCTTCGCGCCGGCGAGCGCCCTGCTCGAGTACACCCACATCGACCGGTACAACCCGGCCCTGGCGAACGACGACCCCAAGCAGGGATATCAGCGTGAGCCGGAACAGGGCCGCCTGAGCCGTCTCGCGATGAACATGGTCCGCAAGGAAGGCGGCGGCATCCTGCCCACGGCCATCCTGCTCTCGTCTCGTGAGCCGGTCGACTTCACCAGCGACGGCAACTGCCACGGCTCGATCGTGGTCGACGGCGACAGGCCTTTCGAGGTCGTGGATGGCCAGACCCGCCTGCTCGGGATCAAGCACGGGATCGAGAAGCGGGGTCAGACCGATCTCCTGGACTTCCAGATGCCCTTCGTCCTTCTCGACAACGTCGACAAACTCATGGAAATGGTCCAGTTCAAGATCGTGAACGGCGAGTCGAAGTCCGTCCGGACGGACCTCGTCAACATGATCCTCACCCAGGTGGCGGCGGCGAAGGGTGACGACGCCATCAAGGAGTCCGAGCGCTGGCGCGTCGTCGCGACCCGCGCCGTCGAGATCCTCAATGCCGAGTCGCGCGGAATGTGGGACGACATGATCGTGCTGCCCAACGCCACGGCCTATCCCAAGGCGTACATCGAGGCCGATCCGGCCCTCGCGCACCGGCGCCTCACGCGGGCCACGTCGTTCATCACGAGCGTCAAGCCCGTTATCGACTGGATGAACGAGTTCCACTTCGCCGATGGCGACGACATCGACACGGAATCCCGTGAGTTGGCGCGCGTCCTAGGCGAGTACTGGAACGCCATCTGCGACCTGATCCCGAACGCGTTCGGCGATCGCAGCGACTACGTCATCCAGAAGACGCCGGGGGTCTTCGCCCTGCACATGCTGCTGGCGAAGCCGATCCTGCGTGACATGTATCGGGCCCGCCGCCCGTACACCAAGGACGACTTCAAGATCATGCTCGAGCCGATCGCCGAGTTGTCCGACTCGAAGTTCTGGCACACCGCCGAGCGGCGCGCGAGCACCTACGGATCGATGCGCGGCTTCTCGGAGCTGGCGCAGGTCTTCCGGGACTCGCTGGCCTAGAACCGCCGCAGATGGAGCCCGGCGCCAACGGCGTCGGGCTCTTTCGATTCAATTGCGCGTGGAGGTTGAGCCCCCGTTGCCGTCCGTCAGGCTGTCACGACGCAGCGAACGCGCGGAGCGGGGGCCGGCACAGACGGTAGCTGGAGCGACTTGCGTGCGTCGGGTGACTTCCGGGACCGGCGCTTCGGCGGTATCGGCAACTCCTGAATGCTCAGGTGTTGCGATGATCACTGGAACTCAAGAACTTTCTCATGGCCACGGACAGTCGGCTGGCGGGACGTCTTTCCCGCCGGCCTGATGCCGAGGCTCGCGAGCTGGAGCTATGCAGCGTCCTCCTCGTCCCCCTCGCCGCGCCGCCGGTTGCAGGTGCGGTGCACGGCTCGACCGTTGTCCACGGTTGTCCGACCTCCCCTGATCCACGGGACGACGTGGTCGTACTCGGCGTCCCATGTGTTCACGGGCTCTTGGCAGATTCCGCAGCGACCCTCCGAGGTCGCCCAGATCGCCTGCCGTTCCGCCGCGTCGAACGATCGACGCGGGTCGAGGAAGGTTAGGCCGGCCCCGCTGATGACCGTCCCCTCGAACCAGCGCACGTTCGCCGCGATCGTTGCCCGGGACGTCGCCTTCCCGGGTCGGGCGCAGGCCGACCAGTCCGCGCCCCAGAATGCCCGCGCGATTGCGCCGACCTCCCGCTCTACCCGCACGTCGGGCGCGGCCGCGAGGTCCGCCAGGATCACGAAAAGGGCGAACAGGCGCGGCTTCTGGACCTTCGCCCGGCTCCCACCCGAGGTCACGGGAGCTCTGGTGGCGACGACCTCCTCTGCGAGCCGCAGGACTCGCTCGTATTCCCTCGCGAGCGGGCCATCCGGGTCGAAGTCCGTCTCGGCGCGATAGAGGTCGTCGAGCGCCCGAGCGTCGGTTCCGCCAAGCGCCCCGCCGCGCCGACGGTCCAGGAAGAGACGGAGGAGCTGGGCGGCCGTCTGCCGCCCGTCGTGGAACGAATCCTCGAGTTCGTCGCTGTCGTCCCTCCGAGAGCCCCGCCGGTCGAGGTTGCTGAGGAATTCGAACCTACCGCGTCGCGAGAGCTTCCCGGCAATGCGTTCGACGTACTCGCTCATCGTCCCCGGCCAGGCATCTCGGGTCTGCTGGCGGGTGAGCGCGGTTCCGGCCTGGAGCCGGATGAACAGGTCTCGGAGCTCGTCCTGCGAATCCAGCGACTCGATGATCACGACAGCAAGGAGGATCGCGTCGAGTCCGGCGCGGATGGCTGGCGGGAGCTCGGAATACCGACACCCGGCCCATGGGCAGGGCGCTTCAGCTACGGCCCGGGGGAATCGGTTTCGCGCTCTTGCCGGGTCGAAGAGGGGCCACTTGTCGTCCATGTACTCCGCGAACGAGAGGATTCGCTGGAAACCGTCGACCACCTCGAGGCTCGTGGTGGGATTCCCCAGGGGATCGACATCGGCGTCCTGGGAGAAGTAGAAGCGAGGCAGCGGGTAGCCGCGAAGCGCGGAATCGATGAGTAGCTTCTGCTGATCGAGCTTCCAGGCGCGCCCACGCTGGTACTCGGGGTTGGGCGCGATCGTGTGACGACGCCACGCGTCGACGACCACGCGCAGGGAGAGGAAGTGCTGGTCCTTGAGTTTCATCGGTGAGCTCCTTGTCTTGTTTACGCTGTCGGGAGGAGGGCGATTGGGCAGTTACGGCTGACGTCGGCTGGGCCCGCCAACAGGGCCCAGTGGATCGCCTCGCAGATCTCGTAGAGCTGGCGGCGCGAAATGAGGTTGCGTTCGCGCGGCGAGCTCAGGTCGCCGGCTCGAGCGGCGGCGCGGACGATCGCCCCAACATCGGCTACCCAGAGCTGGCCAGGGTCCGCGCACCGCTGCCGAGCGGCCCACTCTCGGTGGCCGGTCTGTTCGGTGATCGGTATCCGGCCGGGCATGTAGCAAGCAAACGTGGGCACCATCGCGGCGAAGGTGCCGAGGCGCATGACGATGATGAAGTCGCGCTTCCCGCGCGCGAGGCAAGGGTTACCTTCTGGGTCGTGCGTCGTGGCTTTCTCCGTGCACACGCTGTGGAATCCCGGCGACTCCAACAGTTCTTCCGGCAGCAGATGCAGTGAAAGTCGCGGCTGGATTTCGCTTTCGGCGACTGAATAGCGGAACGGATTCATGTCAGAGCTCCTCTTTACAAAATGCATCGAGGGTGCCCTGTCCAACGACAAGACACCCTCAACTCGTTCGCTGCTAGATTGGATTCACAAGACCAACCCTAAGCACCTCCTATTTCCATGGTTCTTCAATTAGCGACTTCGCATCAAGACAGCAGGAAAGCCCCGGAATCTCCGGGGCTTTCTGGCCAATTTGACTATTAGATTTGCGCTGGATTACTGGACCGCCAAGATTACCAGAAGAACGACAATCATCGCCTGCTAGAACCTAACCTAAGAATGGTGGAGCACCTGTCAGACTATTCGTTAGCGGTGGGTCAGATGGTGGCGAAAGTTCGGTGGAAACATTCCATTGTGGTTCCGAGGCCACAACTTTGATCCTCTAAACGATCCTGTCTGAGCGCGCGGTGCTCGACAATGGCAGCTCCGCGGGGTCGGGACGGCCTGATTGTGACAGCGTCCCGCCGACGGCGTCAAGGGGCCATCCGGCAGATCTGCACCGGGCGCTCGGGGACCTGCGTGCGGCCTGTGGCTTGGCGCGAGGTTTCAGTCGGGCTCGAGGCTCGGCACCACGAGCCACCCCTCCGCGCGCCCCCGGTAGATCAGCTGCTCGGTCGTGAGGCCCGAGCGCGCCCGCAGGTCCGCCAGGTGGCGCTTGGCCGTGCTCGGCCGGATGCCGACGCGAACCGCGGCCTCCGCGACGGACCCACCCGCGGCAACGAACGCCGCGAGGACGTCGACCTGCCGGACGGTCGGCGTCCGCGGGATCGAACCCCGCAGGTGCCCGTCTCTCACACCGGGCTCACCCGTCTCCGGGTGATGAGCCCCAGCACCACCGCCGTGACGGCGAGGATCGCGCCGATCTGGTCGGGTGCGAGGTTGAGGCCGAACGCCACGACCAGGGCGATCACCGCCTGGACGAGGGCGAGGACCATCGCGGGCTCGCGACCCCAGATCGTGCCGGGCTGGGTATCCATGTCTCCTCCGGTCACTTCACGCGGACGATGTCGCCCGGATGGATGAGCCCGGGGTTGGTGCGGTACTTGGCGTTCTCCGCGAAGGCGAGGAGGGCCGCGAGCGTCAGCCCGTGCGCGGCGGCGATCTCGCTCAGCGTGTCGCCCGCCTTGACGGTGACCGAGAGGATCGGCGGCCGCAGGATCGCGTTGGCCCGGGCGATGACGCGCTTGACCCGCGCCTCTCGGGTGGCCGGCGGCCAGGGGTCGCTGCGGCGGCTCACGCCGTTGATGTCGGCATGGACGATCACGGTGCTCCGGTCGACCGGGATCCCCAGTGCCCGCCCCGCCGCGGCGACGAGCTGGGCGACGCTCTCGAACTGGGCGTCGGTGTAGGGCTCGGCCCCGGCCCCCGAGCACTCGATCGACTCGTGGACCCACTCGTT
>JAYVMQ010000272.1:0-5663 GCA_043758855.1 Chloroflexota bacterium | reverse complement strand
CCCGTTATGAAGAAGAGGCAGGCGAGTCAACGAGATGACGCAGAGCAGCGCAGTTGGGCAAATCTCAGGCAGGCCGATCGGCAAGGGCCGATGGCGCATGAGCCAGGCACGTCGCGAGGCGTTCTGGGGGTATGTCTTCGTCAGCCCTTGGATCATCGGACTCGTGCTGCTGACCGCCGGTCCCCTGATCGCGTCGTTCATCCTCTCGCTGACCGACTTCAATCTGGTCAGACCGGAAGCCGCTCACTTCGTCGGGCTCGACAACTACATCCACTTGGCCTCGGACCCGCTGGTCATGCAGGGGCTCGTGGTCACATTCAGGTTCGCGATCCTCGCCATACCCGTCACCATGGCCGCGAGCCTCGGTGCGGCATTGCTCGTGAATAGCCGCAATCTGTTTGGCCGCAACATCTTCCGCACGCTCTTCTACATGCCGATCCAGATCCCCGTCGTGGCCAGCACCCTCGTGTGGATGGGTTTCCTCAACACGGAGACGGGCTGGTTGAACGCGATCCTCAAGATGCTTTCGCTCCCCGGCCCCGACTGGCTGAACAGTACGGCGTGGGTCTATCCGGCCCTGACGCTGATCGGGCTGTGGGGCATCGGCAACTTCATGTTGATCAACCTGGCAGGTCTGCAGGCGGTCCCGACCACCCTGTACGAGGCCGCGCGCCTCGACGGCGCGGGCCCCTGGGCAATGTTCCGCAATATCACGATCCCCATGATATCCCCGATCCTGCTGTACAACCTGATCATCTCCCTGATTACGACGTTCCAGTACTTCACGGTGGCCTACGTGCTGACAAACGGTCGCGGCGATCCGGACAACGCGACCCTGTTCATCAACCTCGACCTGTTCCATGAAGCATTCCGGGACAACAGGATGGGGTACGCGTCAGCCATCGGCTGGTTGTTGTTCGTCATCGTCCTCATTCTGACTGTGGTCGTGCTCGGCTTTGCCCGCAAACGCGTCTACTACGCAGGGGGTGAGTCGTGAAAACCCAGTCGGCCTCGAGGCTCCTTTCGTTCAGTGATAGAGGCCCGATCGCGAAAACCTACCGGCGATACCTCCGGCGAGCGCTGCTGACGATGTTCGCGTCACTTGTGCTCGGCGTCTTCCTGCTGCCGCTCCTTTTCATGATCAACACGTCGCTGCAGAACCCGTCGCAGCGGACGACCCCAGGGGCTCCCGTCTACCCGGCCGTGGCCGCCACGGGGACGTACCAGGGCGCGACGTATCCGATCTATCAAGTGCCCATGCCCGACGGCAGCACCCGAACCCTTATGCTGATCGACGGGCAACGAGAGTCGAGCACGTTCGTCGACCCGGCGGATGCGTCGGCGACCCCCATCGAATGGCAGGGCCGGTGGCGAACTCTGAGCCAGGCGTGGACGTTCTCGCTCGATACCGATAACTTCACCTCGGCCTGGTCGCAGCTCAACTTCCCGCGGCTGTTGTTCAATACGGCGGCGGTCGCCGTCATGAGCACGATCGCGGCGGTGATTTCAGCGTGCCTGGTGGCCTATGGCTTCGCCCGGTTCAAGTTTCCTGGCAAGAACATCATGTTCATCGTCCTGCTGGCTACGATCATCCTGCCGTTCCAGGTGACACTCATTCCCACGTACATCATCTTCACCAAGCTGGGCTGGAACGGGACTTGGTTACCCCTGATCGTGCCGCACCTGTTTGCCAACGCGTTCAACGTCTTCCTGTTGCGCCAGTACTTCATGTCCATCCCGCGCGACCTGGACGAGGCCGCCATGATCGACGGCGCCGGCCCCTTCCAAATCCTTCGCTCGGTGATCCTGCCCATGTCCGTTCCGGTCGTGGTCGCAGTCTCCCTGTTCCACTTCTTCTTCGCGTGGAACGACTTCTTCGTGCCGCTCCTCTATCTCTCCAGCGTGCCCGACCTGCAGACCCTGCCAATCGCCATCCAGCAGTTCAACGCCCTGTATGTGAGTCAGCCAACGCTCATTCAGGCGGCCGCGCTGATGACGATGGCCGTTCCAGTCGTAATCTTCTTCCTCGCGCAGGGCGCATTCATGCGCACGGTCGTGGTCTTGGGCGCCGAGAAGTAGCGAGCCGCGCGTGACGGCAGTTCGACGATGCGAATCTCGAGTACTTCATCACACGTACTGACACCCCGCTGCCGTGGATCAATTACCTCTGCAGCGAGGAATACTTCGGGCTGATCTCGAACGCCGCGGGCGGTTACTCGTTCGTTCTCGACGCTCGCCTGCGGCGGCTCACCCGCTACCGGTACAACAACGGGCCGCTCGACTTCGGAGTCGATATGTGTACCTCCGCGACGACGACCCGGGCGACTACTGGGGTCCCGGCTGGCAGCCGACGCAGAGCGATCTCGAGGCCTTCGGGTGCCGCCACGGCAGGGGCTACACGACGATCTCGTCGCCCGTTCTGCCTCACCATTCCTCGGATAGGCAGGAGAGGACGGGCTCAAGCGAGGCGCCCCGTCCGGGTTCGCAGGGGCGCCCGATTCTTCCCTCGCAAATACAATAGGATCGGAGCCACTTATTCGGGTGGGTTGATGTACAACCTTCCTAAGCGGGACCCGGCTGCGCTGCCAGGCGTGCCCGACACTAATACTGGGCGAAGGTCTCCGAGCGCTGCGGATGCGCCTTCGGAGACGGACCGCATTCGGCGAAGGCCTGGGCCACGAAGCGACGGGCATGGCCGTAGTCGGCAATCAGGATCAACTGGTCAGCCGGGAGCGCGTAGACGTCGGGGTGGTATGTGAAACGCCACTGCGCAGAGTAGGTGCGGCCCGCTTCGAGCGTCGAGCTGGGCAAGTCCAAAAGGTTTTCCCCGGGGTTCACAAAGCTCGGCACCAGATCCCGTCCGTCGTAGACGAGGGCGCTCCGTCCGAAACCCCCATCCGGCCCACCATCGACCCTGAGATCCCACGGTCCATCCTGGCTCCATGGATAGGGCGTTTGCCACGATAGATTGACCAATGGCGGATTCGGATACGGGATGTCGAGCGAGGGCTGCTCCTCGACCAAGGCTTGAGAGTACAGGCCGACCACGTCATATCCGGGTCCGGTGTTGGTGCCGGGAATGGTGAGATCTACCCGGTGCCACACGAAGGACACCTGCGCGGTGATCGTCCGCTGATCGGCCGACACGCGACAGCTGACCTGCAGGTCCAGATCTGACGGCCGCGCCTGGGTCGGGTCGCTGAATCCGGCAGCGACACTGCCAGCCAACGGTCCAATGGCGAAAGCGACTGCCGCGACCACCATCGTGAGGCGCCTGAAGCGCATCGCGGACAACTCGATCAATGCCAATGTTGCTGCGGAGGCCACGCAGAGACTCATGGCCACGGCAACCGCGCGGCCAGGAGTCATCCGAGGTGCGAGTCCGAGCGCCAGTCCTATCTCGGCGGCGGCCAACAGGAAGAGCAGCTGGCGAGGCAACCCGTTCATGTCGGCATCTGGACCTGTGGGATGGCGACGGGGACTCCGATCCCGGGTCGCTCGCAGGTCGCCACCGCCTCGACAACGAACCGGTCCAGATGCTGGTATCGGACGAAGACCAGTGGATCTCGATCCGCCGAAGCGCCCGCGATGGAACTCGGAAGTACGCGCTGCCGAAGCGCGTAATGGTGATCCGCCTGGAGCATGCTCGCCGAGATGGTCTCGACATCGGCGTAGTAGCCGCGAGCCGTCGTCTCGGCGAGCCAAGGCTCTGGACCGCTCCACTGCCAGGGACCGACGGCCGCACCGTTGTCTCGTAGTTCCTGCTGGCTGGCGTTGCCCCCTAGCCATGTCGCGCTGGAGAAGTCGCTCGTTGGCGGGTCCAGCCACTTACCGTTGTACTCGTCGAGATGGGGGCCAGCGCCAGGAAGAACCCCGTACAGCAGCCCGTCGCCGTCGGCACTCCTGCCTGCCAGGGTCTTGAGACCGCCCTTGATCCCGCTCGGCAGCAGATCTAGTCTGTCCCAGCGGAATTCCGTCGTCAGTTCAAGAGCGGTCACGTATCCGCTGGCATCGCGCGTGCAAGCAACAGAGAGGCGCAGGTCCAGGTCTGCGGAGCCAACTTGTGTAGGGTCCGGAAGGATCGGAGCGGCGAAGGGGAGGCTCAGGCCAGCGGCAACCGTTAGGGCGACCAGCGGGCCTAGGAGCTTGCCGAGTGGTCGGGAGGCACCCGTCCATTTCTTCATGTCGGCGCCGAGGGCCGGACCAAGGCAGTAGAGCCCGAGAAGGCCGGCGATGGGCAGCTGGTACGTGTTTGCCGGCATGGTCACGAGGGCGTCCACCGCGAACGTGAGCGCGAGGAACACGAGAAGCTGCGCGTAGCGGAGCGCCCAGCGCTGCCCGCGATCGATCGCGAGGATGGCTGTCAGACTCATCGTTACTGCCGCCGCTGCTCCGACCACGGCCAGCACGGCGCGGCCGGGCGTCATTGACGCCAGCTCGCTCGCCGCCACAACGATGCTGCCAAGCGCCGGAACAAGAAGGAGAGCTTGGAGTCTGCCCAGCCCCGCGGGCCGATCTGCCGAGCCCGCGACCGCCGGCAGGAGCACGCCGATCGTCGAGGCGTAGAGCCGCGAGTGGTATGCGGCGGTCATCTCGACGCCTAGCCGTTGAGTGCTGCCGAACGACCGGATAGCCGACTCTGCTGCAGCCTGCTCGTCCATCCCGGACACGATGGCCTCTTGCCAGCGGGTCCACAGATGTCCGTAGAGCTCCTCGGCAACGTCGTCGCGCACCTGCCGCGGGACGTGAGCGCTCGCGAGGGTCGCCTCAACGTGGGCTCGGAGACGAGACTCGGACTGGGACGAGGCGGCTGCGATCTCGGTCATTGACCCAGCACCGCGTCGGCGGCGACCTTGAAACGGCGCCAATCGTCCATGCCGGTAGCCAGTGCGTGCTCGCCGGACTGCGTGAGCTTGTAGTAGCGGCGGCGAGGGGCGTTGCGAGGTGCCTCTACCCAGTAGCCAGATACGAGCCCCTCCCGCTCAAGCCGTCGCAGGGCGGGGTAGACCGTCCCTTCTGGCAGATCGATTCCTCCCTCTGTGGAACGGCGAAGCTCGGCCACGATCTCGTATCCGTACATGTCGCGGCGATGGAGAAGACCGAGGAGCAGCAGCCCGAACTCGCCCCGGGACAGCTGCGGACCCGACCGAGTCGACGCGCTCACGACCCGGTACCTCCAACCTGGAGCGCCGGGGTAACCAACCTCCGGCCTTGAGCGATCGATCTCGAAGCCGCGATCTCGCCCTTCGGTGTCAGCCGGTAGAAGCGCCGCCGAGGCAGCTCAACGCCAACATCGACCCAGACGCCGATTGCGAGACTGGTACGTTCGAGGCCACGGAGGATCGCGTAGACCGAGCCTTCGCAAAGGTCGAGCCCCTGATCGACGAGCAGATTTGCCACGTCGACGCCGCACATCTCGCGCAGACATAGCGCCCTCAGCACGAGACCGACGAGCTCCACTCGCGGCGATGATCCGCTCACAACCCCTCCAACCGGCAACCCGCCAGCAAGGCTCTTCGCCTCGGCGCACCCAGGTCATCTAGGTACTGGGCAAGTCTAGGTACTGCAGGGCTCCGTCGTCAACCAGTTCGGCTCCCCTGTTCGGCTCCGGGCCCACCGGCGCAGGTGTTGGCGGACGGAATTCAGTAGGCGCCCGGGCCTGC
>JAYVMQ010000271.1:0-4356 GCA_043758855.1 Chloroflexota bacterium | reverse complement strand
TCGGTCGCGGCGATCCTGCCGATCCTGTGGACGTTTACCCTGGCACTCCACTTCGGACGGCCCTACATCATCCGCTATCTACAGGGCCTGACCCTCCGCTTCGGTGGCGACGTGTGGTGGCTCAGCTACGTGCTCATGCGCGACGCCCTGATGGTCCTAACCCTGGCGCTGAGCGCGGTGTTCCTCTTCCCGAACCTCTACCTGAGCGCCGATCTGGGCGTCCCGATCACCGCCCCGCTGGCCGCACTCGTGCTCTTCTGGGCGTTGCTCGCCAAGCTCACCGGCGACTCCGACGACGATCCGAAGACGTTCCGGATCGTCTCGATTCTGCTCGTGATTGCGTCGATGTTCTACATCATTCCGCAGATTTACGGCGTCGAAGCCCATGACCAGGCGGCCTCGTGGAACGCCATCGCTAACCTGGGCGGTATCCCCGGGGCCCTCGTAATCGGCCCCGACCTGACAATCCCGTACCTCATCCTCAACCTCAGCCTGGCCGGCTTTGCCCTAACGGGCGGGATCATCTTCGTCTGGTTCCTGCGCAAGACGAAGTTCGAGTCCGCCGAACTCGCCTAACTGGTCTTCTTCGGTGGCGCGCCACGGTTCAGACGGCCTACCCTATCGGGCATGAAGCAGGCGCAGGGTATCGGTATACGCGGCAGGCACCCTGACGCCTTCGCTCGAGCCATTACGGCGGCCCACGTCGCCCTCGCTTTGTGGTTTGCCTATTGGGCCTGGCAGACGGTCGCCGGCATCTTCACCGATTGGCCGGCCCATCTCGACACGGTTGGCGTAGACGGGCGCCTGTACTACCGCGCCGCCGCGACCTACGTGGCCGGCAGCGATCCATGGACCGCTGCCTCTGCTCAGACGCTCACCAACACGTGGCCGCCTTCCGGGGCGTTCGTCCACTTCCTGTTCACCGGCCCGCCGCCGACCGTCCTGGCCTTCGTCCCGTTCGTCCTGATACCGGAGTGGATCTTTGTCCCGCTCTGGATGGCGCTGACGGTCGGAGCCGCGGTCTACACGATCCGTCGTCTGCGCCTGCCGATGTGGTGGCTCCTATTCCCGCCGCTCGTGTCGGGGATCAGCGTTGGCAACCCGCACGTCGTCAGTCTTGCGCTTCTGTTGTGCGGCTCGACATGGCTGCGCTCGCTCGCGGCGCCCTTGAAGGCATACGCGGTGATCCCGATGATCGGGGAGCGGCAATGGCGGGCGCTCGCGGTGCTGATCGGTGCGGTGGCCCTATCGGTCGTGGTGTTCTGGCCGCTGTGGCACCAATACGTCACGGACTATGCGGGGACGTCCTCTTGGCTTGTAGGGGTCACGCACGGCGGCTTTAGCGCAGCTCGCGACCCTCGGCTGCTAGTCGTCGCCGTGATCGCCATCGGAATCCTTGCCCTACTTGATCGACGGGCCGCTGGTTGGCTTGCTGTGCCGGCGCTTTGGCCCGCGACGCAGTATTTCTACTCCAGCTTCGCGTTGCCGCTCCGATCGCCCTGGCTGGCTGCCATGCTGGCTGTCGGCGGCAATGACTCGGATGCGCGGGTGCCCTGGGCAATCGTTGCCTACGTGATCGCTCGGGTGACGCTCGTCGTGGTCGGGCGCCTAAGCACCCACTAAGATTCCGGCGAATCCGTCCGGGCGGCTAGTGGCCCAGCGAGGCCACTAGCTTAGCGGGGTCGGTAGTCGGGTGGATGCGGACGCGCGGCGTGTTGTACCGCTCGAACCACGTCTCGGTCTGGCCTCTGCCCGTGGTCACCGCGGTCTTCATGTCGGGTATCTGGCTCACCACCCACGCAGCGGGCGTACTGATGCCGCCCATCGGGTACGCGAACGAGACGGGCCTGTGGCCGATTGCCCGCGCGATCTGAACCGATGCATTTTCGACCTCCTGTTTGGCACGGGCGAGGGAAACCGTGGAGAGTGAAATGTGGTCCTGGGTGTGGTTTCCGATCTCATCGCCAGCGGCTTCCAGGGTCTGCAATTGTGTGGTCGACAGAAAGCCCGACTGGTCGATCCGGCTGCTGATGACGAAGAAGGTCCCGACGTAGCCGTAATGCCGCAATACCGGGAAGGCGTAGTCGAAGCCGTCAGACCAGCCGTCGTCGAAAGTGATCACGAACGTCTTGGCCGGGATCGTCGCGTTGGTCTCCATGTCGTTCGCGAGCGTTGCCATCGTGATCGACCGCCAGCCAGCATCGTGAAGCGCCCCCAATTGGGCCGAGAAAGTCTGGGGCGAGACAACGAGGTCCGGCATGGAATTCCCGGCCTCAGAGGTCGGGACGATGCGGTGGTACATAAGGATGGGAACATGGTAGAGGCGGAACGGCTGCGCGGTTGGCCGTGTCGTTGGACGGGCTGTTGGACGTGCAGTTGGCTCTGCCGACGGTGTCCAGGACGCTGTCGCGTCGGTCGTATTTGAGGCCCCAGGCGGCACCATCGAAGCAGCCGAGCCACTCGGCCGTGGCATTTGCTGGGAAGTTGTGGGGGTTGCCTGCGCGCTTGCTATAGACCATCCAGACGCACCGGCGACCGCGACACCGATGCCGAGTCCCAACAGCAGCAGCATACCGCTCGCCACTACCTTTGTCGTGGCGTAACGTCTCCTAAACGACACTAATAGACTCCATCTCGGCCAACCACCTCGGGTCATCCGCGCTGCCTCAGTACGCTCAGCACGCCGAAGCGGGCCAGCGCACGATCGGCCATAAGAAGCGCGATCCGAGCGCAACGACGACTATACCAGTCAGCCTGCGAGCGCCAGCCGCGGCACGGCGGGAGCGTCCGCAGGCGGGACAAACACCCCCGAGCACCCGCCGGAGGATCAGCCCAACCAGGCATCCGATCGCAGCCCCGCGCCGGGGCGAGCGTTAGGGCCACAAACCGAAGCGCAGCAGTGCCAGCACTCCCACGACGAGCGAGTAGACCGCGAACGGCGTCAGCGTCCGCCTCGTGAAGTAGCGGCTCAGGAAACGCACGGAGACATAGGCCGCGATTCCGGCTGCGATGCTGCCTGCGAGCACCTGGCCGAGAACCCCGTTCCCGTTTGGACCGAGCAGGTCCGGCAGCTTGTATACGCCCGCGGCCAGGATGATCGGAGTGGCGAGCAGGAACGAGAAGCGCGCCGCGTCCTCGTGGTCCAGACCCCGAACCAGACCCGCCACCATCGTGATCCCAGAGCGGCTGATGCCAGCCAGGAGTGCGAACACCTGCGCCACGCCGACCGCCCCTGCCTCCCGGAAGTCGAGCGTGTCGAGGCGGCGATCACCGGACGCTGTCTGTTCGTGGGCCGCGACGACGGCTCGAACCTCGGCACGCCGACGAACTCGTTCTCCTGCCAGCAGGACGCAGCCGTTGACGACGAGGAACCCGGCGGCCGCTACCGGTGTGGCGAACAGCACGCGCAGCGGGTGCTCCAGTAGGAGGCCCACGAGACCGGCCGGAATGGTGGCCACGACGAGCAGCCAACCCAGGCGCTCGTCTGACGTTTCGACCCGCCGGCGTCGTATCGATCGCAGCAGCCCGCGAACGATGCGCACCCACTGTTCGCGGTAGAAGAAGGCAAGTGCCAGGGCCGTGGCCACGTGCAATCCGACAAGGAAGGCGAGGAAGAACGACTCCTTGGCCGACTGCGCAGCGACGACATTGGTCCAGCCAAACAGCGCCGGCAGGATGACCGAGTGGCCGAGGCTCGAAACAGGGAAGAGTTCGGTGACGCCCTGGATGAGCCCGAGGATGATGGCCTGCGCGTAGTCCACGCTCGTCCTTTCTGGAAATGGGGCTGAGGCCCGGCGGCTGAGGATGGCGGGGCCACCCCGGGGCAGCCCGACTGTACCCGATAAGGGCGCCGGGCCGCCCGGCATCTTCCGGGCGCACCAGCTCCCGAAACGACAGTTGCGGCCTATCGCCTGATCGACGACTGAGGCTTGGGAACCAAGCTCGCCCCCTGCAGCCAGAGGCAGTTGCCAATGCGCCGGCAAGAGGGTGTCACGTGCGGCCCGGCGCCGAAGCCTAAGTTGCCCAGGTGGTGGTCAAATCCGACGCGAGAGCGTCGCCACGATTCCCGGAGATGCCGAATCTACTCATCCCGTGGGCAAACGCGACCAGATCAACGTTCGCCAGGCGAGCCTGCGCCTTGAGCGGTCATGCCTGTCCGCCAAGTTGAGCAGATTCGATGCACCGACGTGAGATCCCGTGCAGCGACGTCGCTTGTGCTCACCCGGCGAGCAGGCAGGGCACGGCACGGCCCATTAGGGCAGCGGCGATCGGCACGAAGCCGGTCCCCGACCTGTCGAGGTCAGCGTCTAGCCGAAGAGTTCGCCCTGCTCGGCGGCCTTGTGCATCGGCGCGGAC
>JAYVMQ010000270.1:0-6877 GCA_043758855.1 Chloroflexota bacterium | reverse complement strand
TGGCCCGGGTCCGCCAGGACATCACGGACCACCTGCGGGATTCCGCTCACGCGCTGGAGCGGCAAGGCTACGACTCTGAGGCCGCGGCGGCCGAGGCAGTGGGTCGGTTGGGACCGTCGCGCAACCTGGCTCATTCGATTGAGCAGGCGCAGCAGACGCCGAGCCGGCTCAGGCTCGGCATTCGCCGCGGGGTGATCAAGATCGTCGGTGAAATGGTGTTCTGGCTGGCCCTGTCGGTGGTGCCGTTCGCTCTGGCGCCGAGCTTGGCCGACATGGTCATGGGGCTCGGCCGCATGGCAGGACTCCACCTCTTCGTGCTCCGCTCCGCCGAGTGGAACACGAGTCAGCCGGCCCTGATGCTGTGCGTCGGGGCGTTTGCGGCCGGTCGGATCAGCCTGGGTCGCCTGGCCCGGATCAGCCATCGCAGCGAAGCCGCGCTTAGGAAACGATGGGCGCTCGGTGGGGCCGCGGCAATGCTCGCCATCGTTCTGGTGATACCCGGCTATGAGGACGCACTCACCGTCGCGACTCTGCTGGCGGTGCCCATCGCCTTCGTTGCCGGCACGTTTCGGCCCCAGCAGTTCCGCGAAGGCGCATACAGCCTGCGAGGTGTCGCCGCGGCCGCATTGGTGGTGGTAGCAATTACCCTGCTGCCGTTCGCCCGGCTGTTCGACTATGACCCGAACGCTACGCCGGGGACGCCACTCGCCCCGGGCGGAACTCAGGTGCAGCTGATCGTGGAACAGCAACCAAACGGCACGTTCACTTACGGAGTGTCAGGGCCAACGGGAGCTGGGTCCGTCACCGTGGAGCTGTGGCCCGCCGCAACGGACGGTCCGTTCCTCGTCGTCGATCGATCTGCGACCGGAGCCACGATCAGTCTCCCGCGCGGCTCTGGCGTTGACCTCGCCAAGCTGCCGCCATACCGGCAGTGGTGGGTGGTGGCCGTTTCAACGGCTCCGGACGGAGCGCGCACGGCGCTGGCCGTCGCCATCCAGATGGGGACCTCGTCCACGCAGAGCACGGCCCTGGGCTGGCTGATCTCCAGGCTGTAGCAGGTCGTCCCGGGTTTTGGTTCGACCGCAGGCTCGTTCGCCCGCGGCCAGCCGCCCGCCCGGCGCCCGCCCGCCCGGCGCCCGGCGCCCGCCGCCCCCGCGCAAAGCCCTAGACTTGGCACCGACCGAGAAACGCCCGCTTCAGCCCCGCGGAGAGAACCACCATGCCTCACGACGCCCCTCGCCCTTTACCTTATGACGTTCCCAGCGATCCGGCCAAGCGCCACAGCGCAGCGCTAACCGACGGCCCGGACCGGGCTGCGGCCCGCGGCATGCTCAAGGCCATCGGCTTCGATGACAAGGACCTGGCCCGGCCGCTCATCGGCGTGGCCACGACCTGGATCGAGACGATGCCGTGCAACTACAACCAGCGCCGGCTGGCCGAGCACGTCAAGGCGGGCATCCGGGCGGCGGGCGGGACGCCGATGGAGTTCAGCACCATCGCCGTTTCGGACGGAACATCCATGGGCACCGAGGGCATGAAGGCCTCGCTCATCAGCCGTGAAGTCATCGCTGATTCGATCGAGTTATGCGTCCGCGGCCATATGCTCGACGGCGTCGTCTGCCTGGTGGGCTGCGACAAGACGATTCCGGGCGCGGCCATCGCCCTGGGCCGCCTCGACCGGCCGGGCCTGATTCTCTACAACGGCACGATCTATCCGGGCGTGTACAAGGGCAAGCGCGACGCCACGATCGTCACCATCTTCGAGGCGGTGGGTGCCTACCGGGCCGGCAAGATGACCGCCGAGGAGCTCTACGAGATTGAGTCGGTCAGCTGCCCCGGAGCGGGGGCGTGTGGCGGGCAGTACACGGCCAACACGATGTCGATGGTCATGGAGATCCTGGGCCTCTCGCCGGCCGGCCTCAACGGCATTCCGGCCGAGCATCCCGACAAGAACGCGGCCGCACACCGCTGCGGCGAGATCGTCATGGACCTCATCCGGCGCGATGTTCGGCCGGCTGAGTTCGTCACCCGAAAGTCGATCGAGAACGCGATCGCCTGCGTCGCCGCAACCGGCGGCTCGACCAACGCCGTCCTGCACCTGCTCGCGATCGCCCACGAGTACGGTCTGAAGCTCGATATCGACGAGTTCGGCGAGATCGCCGACCGGACTCCGATCGTCGGCGACATGATCCCCGGCGGACGCTATTCCGCGGCCGACCTGTTCGAGGCGGGCGGCCTCTCCCTGGTCACCCGCGAGCTGCTGAAGAAGGGCCTGATCGACGGCAGCACGCCGAATGTCGACGGCGGGACGATCGCCTCGGCGGCGGCGGCTACGATCGAAACGCAAGACCAGAAGGTCGTCGTGCCGATCGAGACTCCGCTCAAGGCCACCGGCGGCCTGACCATCCTCCACGGCAGCCTCGCGCCCGACGGCTGCGTCATCAAGCTGGCCGGCCACGAGCGCCGCTTCCACAAGGGCCCGGCCCGCGTCTTCGAGAACGAGAACGCCTGCTACGACGCCGTCCGCAAGCAGCAGATCGAGAATGGCGACGTGATCGTGATCCGGTATGAGGGTCCGGTCGGCGGCCCCGGCATGCAGGAGATGCTGTCGGTCACGGCCGCGCTCGTCGGCGAGGGAATGGGCGAGCACGTCGCCCTGCTCACCGATGGCCGGTTCAGTGGCGGCACCCACGGCCTGATGATCGGCCACGTGGCCCCGGAAGCGGCGCTGGGCGGCCCGATCGCGCTGGTCGAGGACGGCGACGAGATCGTCATCGATGTCGACCGCCACGCCGTGGATCTCAACGTGGCCGCCGCCGTGCTACAGGCGCGCCGTGCCCGCTGGACTCCGCCGGCCCCGCGCTACAACAGCGGCGTCATGGCCAAATACGCGGCCATGGTTTCGTCCGCCTCGCTCGGCGCAGTAACCACGGGCGAGCGCATGACGGCGCAGTTGAAGTCGGCCGGCGCCACGAAGTAGGGCGGTCGGAGGCGCTCCTACGCGTTGGCGTACACGACAGCGACCGAGAACTTCGTCTCATAGCCGCTGCCCTCGCGCCCGAGAAAGGTCCCGGCGTGTCGCACCGGCTCGGCGGCGGTCGAGACAATCCGCCAGCCGGCCAGGGCGCGCTGCTCGGCGTCCTTGGCGATCGCCTGGTACATGGCTGCCGGGTCGATCTCAGCTCCCACGTCGCCGGACGTATAGACCACGATCGACTGGCTCGGTCCGGCGGGGAACTCGGTCTGCGCCATTGCCTGCTCCTCTAGGATGGCGGCGCTCAGCAGAGCCCGCGCTGACAGCTTGGCGCGATTGGCGGTCGGCCGCTCGCCTGTTGCGCGTTCCCGAGTGCGCGGTCGGGTGCGCGTGACACGCTAGGTGGCACGGGGCCGGCGCACAATGCCTTTATGACGAATGTTGTTTGGGGCGCTGCGGACAAAGCCCGTGGAGCGCCCTCGTCCAAGCCGGATCCGCAAACAATTGCAATGCATGTGGCCGCCGGGGGGTCGCCGTACGATCTAGTTGAGCCGCCGGATTGGTTCAGCTACAGCGCCTTCGACACGTTCGAGCGGTGCCCGCGGCAATACGCTTTCCGGTACATCTGCCGGCTGCCGGCAGATCAGCCTCGACCGGCCATGGACTTCGGGTCGGCGGCGCATAGCGCGTTCGAGGCGTTTACGCGGGAGCGGCGCGAACGGCTGGCCCGGGGCGAGCAACTGCCGGATCGAGCGGAACTGGGCCGTTGCTACGATGCTGCCTGGGCCCGGACGTCGCTGCCTGCCGAGGTGGACGCCGAGACCTGGCGCCGGCGCGCCGAGCCGATGCTCGATCTCTTCTGGGCAGCCGAATCGGCCCATCAAGCCGAAACCGTGGGCGAGGAGCTGCGTTTTCGACTCCGGATCCAGCTGGACCCGGACGCCGTTGTCGTCGTCACAGGCTTCATTGATCGCGTCGATCGCCTGCCATCGGGCGCAGTCGAGCTGATCGACTACAAGACCGGGCAGGCCGGTCCGCCTGAGGAAGCCGAGGCAAGCCTGCAGCTCTCGATCTACGCCCTGGCCTGCCGTGATGCGCTGGACCTGGGCCTGCCGGAACGGGTCACCCTGTACGCCGTCGAGCAGGGCCAGCGCGCCAGTGCACAACACACAGACGCCGCGCTGGACACCGTCCGCGCCGATCTGGCGTCTCGCGCCCGTCAGATCCGTGGCAGCGACTTCTCCCCCACTCCCAGCCGGCGCTCCTGCGGCTGGTGCGACTTCACGGCGCTCTGCCCGGTGAACGCGCGCCAATGACGCAATGAGTGTCGCCCAATCAGCCACCAAGGACGACATTCGAGGCGGCGACGCGCCCGCGCTTAGGTCGAGGCTGCCTCGTTCGCTAGTCGCGACGCCGCGAGCGTCAGGTGGTGCGTGAGGAGGGCATCGTCGTACGGCGAGCGGATCCTGTTCGTCTTCCCCTGGACCGCATCGATGAACGCCCGATTCTGCAACTCATAGGGCGTATCGAACTCGGATGGCGGCGCAAGCGTGGTTGTCTCCGTGCCCAGCCGGACGACGAGCCGGTGGTTGAGCACCTCCAACGTCAGGGCCATCCCGTCCGAAATCATGTCGAGTTCGACCCTGTGGGTGCTGGCGAGCAGAGACGTAGTCGAGAAGGAGCCGATGGCTCCCGACGCAAAGCGCACCGAGGTCTCGGTAACGTCGAGGATGTCGCTGTCCGGGTAGGCCGCCCGCGGGACCCGATGGCCTACGGCCGCGATGGGCTCCATTTCACCCACCAGATATCGAGCCAGATCGAAGACGTGCGTCGCCTGCTCAACTATCTGACCGCCCGACTGGTCCTTTCGATGCCACCACACGGGGCCGGGCGTGTCGCCGAGCCAGGAGCCGACGACCAGCTGGGGCGGCCGACCTTCGAGCAGCTCCCGAGCCCGATCGACAACCTCCAGATAACGCCACTGGTAGCCGACGCACGACACGATGCCCTTCTCGTGAACCGCCTTCGCAATACGAGCCGGCCAGTCTTCATCAACGCCGAGCGGTTTCTCAGCGAAGAGGGCGAGCCCGCGCTCTGCGACGGCCAGCGCAGGCTCGCAGTTCGCGTAAGGTGCCAGGCAGACGAAGACGGCGTCGAGTTCGGCTTCATCGAGCATGGACCGATAGTCCGGATAGACGCGGGCACCGGCGGACTCGGCCAACGGGCCTGCAGAAACCGGATTGCGCGACGCGATGCCGACGACCTTGACGTCGTCGAAGCCCGAGAGGACGCGCAGGTGAACCCGGGCAATCCAACCTGCCCCGATGATCCCGACCCGTGTGGCGACCATCCCGCATCTCCTACGCTCATCAAATACAGCCAAGCCGCCGGTATTGTCTCATCGCCGGCGGTGAAGGCTGACGTGCAGCCGGATCAACCTCCTGCCCGTCGATCCACGCCTGTTGGAATGGCCCGATGGATCGCTGCCGTCGGCGCGGTCTGAGCGCCGCTGATCCTGGCTTGGACGGCGCGCCCCGCGCATCTCCGTCATGATCTCGGGCAGATGTCTGCATTCAACCGTCGAGCGTGGCGGAGTCCTCGGAGGTAGGCGTGGCTGGTGAGCCGTCGGAGCTGGAGTTGTCGGAGCTGGAGTTGTCGGAGCTGGTCGAGCTCCTTCGGGCGCTCATTCGAATCAAGAGCGTCAACCCGCCCGGCGACGAGCTACTGGTAGCCCGCTATCTGGAGGGGGTTTTCGCCGCCGAGGGCATCCCGGCCACGGTCGTGGAGCCGTTCCCCGGCCGCGGCTCAATCCTGGCTCGCGTCCACGGCGATGGCACCGGCGGCGAGCCGCTGCTGCTCCTCTCGCACCTGGACGTGGTGCCGGCGGAGCTGGCAGGCTGGACCCACGACCCGTTTGGCGGCGACCTGGAAGACGGCTACGTCTGGGGACGCGGCGCCCTGGATATGAAGGCCATGGTGGCCATGGAGGTGCAGGTCATGCGCCGCCTCGCCCGGGCGGCTCGGGCGGCCGGTCGCGATCCCGCCACGGATCCAATCCCCGGCTTGCGCCGCGACGTCCTCTTCTGCTCGACGGCCGACGAAGAGGCCGGCGGCTGGCAAGGCGCCGGCTGGCTGGTGGACAACCACCCGGAGTGGCTCCGCGCGGCCGCCGCCCTCAACGAAGCGGGCGGCATCTCGACCACGTACGCCGGTGTCCGCTTCTACCCGATCCAGGTCGCCGAGAAGGGCTTCGCGGTCTACAAGATCCACGTCAAGGGCCGCTGGGGCCACGGCTCCGTGCCGACGCCGGACAACGCCGCGGTCCTTGCCGCTCATGTGGTCGCTCGTCTGGCAGAGCCAGGCCCCACGCGTCTGACCGACGCCATTGAAACGGCGCTGGCCCGCGCCTTGCCACACCTCCCGGCAGCCGCTCGGGCCGCCGCGGCGAGCCTTGGCTCGGCCAAACCCGCGCACGTCGAGGCAACTCTGCACGAGTTGTGCGACCCGGTCCTGGCCCGCACCATGGCGGCCGTGATGCGCGACACCGTGTCCGTTGGCATCGTGACGGCCGGCGTGAAGTACAACGTGATACCGGGCACGGCCGAGATTGTGATCGACTGCCGAACGCTGCCCGGTACCGACGAACCGTCCATGCGCGCGGAGCTACGTCGCCGCATCGGCGAAGACCTGATGGCGTGCGTCGAGATCGAACTCGAGCAGGTGGGAGCCTCGGTCCAGGCGCCGCTCGATAGCCAGCTCTACCGGTTGTTGGAGGAAGTGGTTATAGGCCGCGACCCGGACGGGGTCCCTATACCGTTCATGGCCCCGTTCGCCACGGATGCCAAGCACCTGGCCCGCATCGGCGTGCCGACATACGGCTTCTCGCCGCTCCGAGTGGGCCCG
>JAYVMQ010000269.1:0-6781 GCA_043758855.1 Chloroflexota bacterium | reverse complement strand
GGCCGAGGCGGCCACCACGGCCGAGATGTGTCGCTACATCTCGGGGGCTGTTCAGGCTAGCGGCCTCCTGCGACGAGCGACCGGTGTCTCAGTTTCGGCCCGCCGCTGAAGTCGCACGCCCTCTCCGGGCTGGCTAGAAGAAGTAGACCGAGAGTGGTCATGCCGTCGCCGCTCACGGCCGTCGCCGCTCACGGCTGTCGCCTCGTTTGCTGTGGTAGGTACCGCTTGAATCGCTCGACCTTCGGTTTGACCTCCTGCCAAGCGGGGACGTCACGGGTCACGGCCAGGCCACCCGCCTGACCCCAAGACGAAGCCAATTTCGAAAGATGCTGCTCGTATCGGGCGTGGAGATCGATGTTTGCCTCGATTTCCGCACCTTCGCGCATCTTCCTCTCAACCAGATCTGGCAGAGCCTTCTCCTGCTCCGCGCTGAGCCCCTTCTGGGCGAACTGGTACAAGTCGTACGCATCGCGGTCGAGGCCACGGTCGAGGAACGCCCTGATCTTCTCTGCCAGTCGTTCAACGCGACAACGACGAGCAAGGTAACGTGCCGCCCGTGGACCGTTACGTCAGCCTCCTCGGGCTTGAGGAGGAGCGGATAGCCCCAGTGAATGCTGAGGGACACGGTGACGCCCCCAATGCCTGAAAGAGGGTGACAGACGATCACCGGGAAGCGAACGCCGTCCTTGCCGATGGTGGAGAATCGGCCCACTTCCTTCACGATCTTCCGGGCCTCGGGCGTCCCGAGCGCCTCTCGAACGATCTCCTCCCTGATCCGGCCGCCCGCGACCATGACGCCGTCAAGGTCACGCGAGAGTCGCGGGCTATCGTCGATCAGGTGCATGATCGCGCCGCCCTTGAACGCGATCTTGCCGCCGATCTTCGGGTGGATCGCGAGAAGGCCCGCGATCTGCCCCAGGATGATCGCGCGATCGTAGTCGTTCACCGGCACAGTCGCGGACTTCGCGGCCTGGATGACCTCGTTCCGCAGCGTGATCTTGTCCCTCTTGCGTGTCATCGACTTGCCCTCGCGATCTCAGCGCGCGATTGCGGGAGGTATAGCCGCCACGTCTCGTCAAAGACGACGTCACCCGCGAGTCGCGTTACGCCTCGGTTCGACCGAGCCATCGCCAGGAGGTCGGCGTTCGGGTGCGAAGTCACGAGTTCGAGCAGGAGACCCAGACGGCGAGCGGCTGCGACGGAAGGACGTCGCCCGAGCTGCCTGACGAGTTCGATCTCGGTCACGGCGCGCGCCTCGATCGCCGTGCGAAGCACCCGGGCGGTCTCCACATGATCGAGGCCCCAGGGCATGAGGAGCAGCTCGTCTACAAGCGCCTGAGCGGCGGTGGCCACCTTGACTCGATGACCGCTGACGCCGAGCGACGTCGTCGCAGAGACGGCAACTTGCTTGGGCGACATTACGAAGTGGGCCCGCAAGAGGCCATACCGGACGTCCGGTCGCCTCTTGCCTGTCACCGAGTACCAATGTGAGATGTCCTGGTCGTCTAGACCATGCAGCATCAGCGCCCCGTGTCCGCTGATGTAGCCGTCTGGATCGACCAGGTTGAGCGTTTCGGGAAGACTCGGCAGTCGACCTGAACGGTCAGGAGCCAGGTACAGGTCTCGTCTCAGGCGGAGAATGCGCTCGCCGGTGACGAGGGAGCGTAAGGCCGCCATTGGCAGGGGCGGGTTGGCGACGAGCGGGCCGTGCGTGACAAGCCACGCCATCGCCTGCTCCTTCTGAGGCACGGCGATGATGCTACTTCTGTACAGCCTATTGATATCCAGGACACTATCCTGCACGAAAGTAGCGTCGTGTCAAGACGAGTCCCTACGTGGTCAAGTCCGGCGTGTCAACACTGAGCGGCATCGCAGGCGGGTTCGGGTGACACTCCAAGCCATCCTCGCCGCCAACCCGAACATCACGGATTCACGTCTCGTCAAGGTCGGCCAGACCATCCTCATCCGGCCGCCGGGGTGGGCGCCCAACTCCAGCCCCAGCCTCAGCCCGAGTTCCAGCTAGGGCCCAGATCAGTCCCAGTCCTGCCGCGGAGCCTCGGCGCGCGCCCGCCGTCCCCGCAACCACAGCATCAGCGCCAGCAGGAAAAGCAGCGCTCCGACCGTGTCGATTCCAACGTCCTGCAGCGCCGGGTGACGGCCCGCGGTGAACGACTGATGGAACTCGTCTGTGGCGGCGTAGGCAGCTGTCAGCACCAAGCTCCACAACATGGCCCGACGGACCGCCGAGTACGCCAGGGCGCGCCAGATCAGCACGGCCAGCACGCCGAACACGAACATGTGGCCCGCTTTGCGGATGACGAAGTCCAGGTCGGCCGTCGGGGCGACGCGCAGGTTCGGCGTGGCCGAGAAGGCGAAGATGATGCCGGCCCAGACGAGGACGGGCAGCCAGAGTAGAGCTACGCGGCCGGCGGACAGCTGGCCGGTCAAGACGGCGTTCCCGCAGCCGGCCCCGGTTGATCGCGAATCGTCCGCTCGCCCACAAGTGTCGCCGGGTTGCCCGTGTAGATCCCCTTCGGCTGTGCATCCTTGAGCAGCACCGAGCCTAGGGTGACGATAGCGTTAGCCCTCACAGTCACTCCGGGGGCGATTCGCGCGAAGGCGCCAACCCAGGCACCCTGCTCCACCGTGATGGGCTTGACCATGAGGCCCATCGCAGTCGCGGAAGTCGGGTCCGAGACAGGTGACGCCCTGGAAGTACCGGTCGATCTCCTTCGGCGGATTCCTGGCCCAGCAGCGGTGGGCTTGGTCGGGAAATTGGAAGTGAGTCCAGCGGTCGCGGGCGAAACCTATGAGGGGGCACGTTGTCGCGTCCGGCGCGGCTTTGTCCTGCATCCCGTGGATCATACCTTAGGGCTGGGCGCCGGCGGTACGTCTGGGAGCGGACCCCGGTCGGTCGAGCGGCCGATCAGTCCGAGCCACCGGGCAACTCGAAGCGCATCAAGCGCCAGACCGCCAAGGACAATGATACGGCCACCAAAACACCGCTCAGGATGAGGGCCGTGTCGGACGACAGCCGCGACTCCTGGACCGGCAGTTGGTAGATGGCGTTGGCGGCACCGAGCGCGTACTGCCGGATCGAGAGATTGGCAATGCCCGGCAACATGAACGAGAGCGCGCCCTCCCAGACGAGCATGTAGCCGACGCCGATGACGAGCGCCCGCCGCGTGAAGAGGCTCACGGCGAGGAAGAGCGACGCGTAACAGACCGATCCGACAACGATCGCCAGGACCTGCGCCTCGGCCGCCTTCACGCCGTCCGCCCCGAGCGGAACCAGGTCAATGGCCCCCGCCAGAGCAATCGAAGTACCAGACAGGGCGATGGAGACAGTCATTACGGCGACGGCCTTGGCCAGGACGACCATCCAGCGAGGCACGGGCTTGGCCAACAGATAAACGATTGTGCCGTCGTCGATTTCTGCCCCAAACGCCCCAGAACCAAAGAGGATGGCCACTAAAGGCATCAGGATCGTAATCGCGATCGTGTCGAAGACGATCCGCGTGAAGGGCCCGATCTCCGTCTGACCGGCCGCCCGGAACAACAGGGCGAGAAGCACCGGCAGGGCCGCCAACAGCAGCAGCCAGATGGTCCGGCGACGGCCCATCAGCTGGCGCAGCGTGACCCTGAATATCTCCGGAACGGCGTTGATCGAGGCCACCTGGGTGCTCCCCTTCATCGTCGAACCAGATATTCGAAGACCTTCTCAAGCGACTCATCTTCTGAGAAGACATCGGTGATTCGCACCCCAGCGGCGCGACTCGCGCCGGCGATCAAGCGGCGAAAAGCACCGAGCTGAGCGGTCTGCACCGAGCAGCCGGCCGACGTCAGCTCGACCGCAAAAACGGCCGGATCAGCCATGAGCACCGTGGCCAGCTTTCGGTCATCGCTCGAGCGGATGGTGATCATGTGCGGCCGGTCGGTCATGAGGGCGCGAATGGCGTGGAAGTCGCCCGATGCCGCCAGGCGTCCCGCAACCATGACCAGGATTTGCGTGCCGACCCTCTCGACCTCCTCGAGGATATGGGACGAGAAGAGGATGGTCCGGCCCTGGTCAGCCAACCGGCCAAGCAGATCCATCATCGCGATGCGCTGGCGCGGGTCCATGCCGTTGAACGGCTCATCGAGGAGAAGCACCTGCGGATCGTGTACGAGTGCGCCCGCCACCTTGACGCGCTGCCGCATGCCCTTGGAATACGTCCCGATGGCGCGGTTCATTGCGTCTTGGAGATCGACGCGTCGAATGGCCTCAAGGGCGGCCCGGTTCGCGTCCGGCAGGCCTTGCAGGCGAGCGTTGAAGCGGACGTAATCCAGGCCCGTGAGGAACGGGTAGACGGCCTCTCGCTCCGGTACAAGCCCAATCTGGCGATACACGCCCGGGTCGCGATGAGGATGGCGACCGAGGACCAGAACCTCGCCCGCGGATGGCGCCAGGAAGCCGGCCAGCATGTGCAGCAAGGTCGTCTTGCCGGCACCATTCGGCCCAAGGAGACCCGTGACGCCGGGCCCAAGACCGAACGACACGTCGTTGACTGCCACGACGTTTCCATACCAGCGGGCAACGTGGCGGAGTTCAATGGCTGGAAGGGCGGCCTCGATCGTCACGCCGGCAGCCTCCGGTATCGCAAGAGGAGGATCAAGGTGAAGACGACGACGCTCATGAGCGCCACGACCACGTATGCATCGGCCGTTAGCGAGCCTGTGAACTTCCTGGGGTTCAGGACCTGCCCAAAGAACCAATCGGAAGCGCCGATGAGCGACGTGACGGGCGTCAGCGCGAACAGCTTGTCCGTCCAGGTCCAGTCACTGTTACGGCCGATTGCGGATATCGCCGACGGTACGGCCTCGGCCAGGAGCACGTAGGCCACCAATGCGATCGCGGAATAGGCCCGGCGAGACGAGAACGAGGACACGGTGAGGGACAGCGCCGACAAACCTGCGGCGATGAGGGCGTTGGCCGGAAGCGCCGGCAGGGCCTTGGGCAGCTCGTCACCGATCGCCTTGAAGGTATCCGGCTGCATGAGGATGTCGCCCACGAAAAGGGCCACGCACGGCACCATCAGAAGCAGGAACAGCGCTGCCGCGAGGGATCCCAACCGCGCCAGGGCGTACTCGACGCGACTCAGCGACCTCGTGAAATAGAGCGGCAGGACGTGGTAGCGCTGGTCGCGGCAAACCAGCTCAGGCGCCTGTGCGACACAGAAGAAGATGACGAGGAAGTAGAACATGCCGAAGTAGGTGCGATAGGTCATAAGCTGGGTCTCACTGCCGGAACTTATCTGTTGGGCAATCACAGACGCGAAGGCCAGCTGAAAGAGTGCCGGCAGGGCGTACAGCCCGGCCAAAATGAACGGCGCGGCCTTGGCCGACATTGGCCGGCCGAAGCCCCATACGCCGCGGAAGCTCTCCACAAAGAGAGACCACATCGCCCAGACGCGGCCCCGACGCGGACCCTCATAGTGCCGGTAGCCGAGGTCGTAGATGCTGCCGGCGGGCGATTGCGCAGCAGCAGGGCCGGTGGAGCGGTTGGCCGATTGCATCACGCCATCTCCGGCGCAGTGTCGCGGAATAAGTCCTCCAGGCGGCCGCGCTCCTGCTGCATGCGAACGAGCGGCAGGGCCAGATCCGCCACGGCGTCGCGCACCACGTCGTACAAAGCGTCGCTCTCTATCGCGACGAGTACGCGACTACCATCCTGCCGGGCCCGTGCCCCCTGGGCGGCGAGAGCGGCAACCAGCTGATCGGCGCCCTCCTCGACCTCGATCGCCAGGACCGGCGTCCGCTGAGTGAAGTGCGAAATCGGCGCCGCGCTCAAGAGATGGCCGGCATCGATCGCCAGGAGGTAAGTACAGACCTGCTCGATCTCGCCCAGAAGGTGGCTTGCGACCACCACCGTGATCCCGAATTCAGTGCCGGTCCGCTTGATCAGCTCGAGCATCTCCTCGCGGCCGCTGGGGTCAAGGCCGTTCGTGGGCTCGTCGAGGAGCAGCACCTTGGGGTCATGGACCAGGGCCTGGGCCAGCTTGACACGCTGCTTCATGCCCGTGGAATAGCCGCCGATGTGGCGGTAGCGCTCCTCGTACAAACCGACGTGCCGCAGCACCTCGGCGGTTCTTTCGCGAGCGGCGGCGCGAGGCAGCCCGGAGATACGGGCCATGTGAGTCACGAACTCAGTCGCGCCGACGTCTGGCGGCAGGCAGTCGTGTTCGGGCATGTAGCCCACAACTTGCCGGATTCCTCGCGTCTCGCGGACGGTGTCCATCCCCAGGACCGAGGCCCTGCCGCTGGTTGGGGTCAGAATGCCGAGCAGGATCTTGAGGAGCGTGCTCTTGCCCGCGCCATTTGCGCCCACGAGCCCGATGATGCCCGGCTCAACCGTCAGGTCGAGCTTATCGAGAGCTTTGACCTGTCCATAGTGTTTGGTTAGGCCCGAGGCCTCAATCAGCGCCATTGGTGGATTCTTTCCTCCCCTGCTCAAGGAACCGCCATCATACCGAACGGGCAACTTGGGCGGGGCACACACGAGCCTTGACGTCACAGCCATTGCGCGCCGGACGAACGTGCCTGCCGATCAGCGCGATTAGCTTCAGGCAGGAGGCAGCATTGATGACGTCCGCAGTCGAAACCACCAAGCTCACCAAGTTCTACGGGAAGTCGCGCGGGGTCATTGACGTGGACCTGCTCGTTGAAACAGGCCAGGTCTTCGGGTTCCTGGGACCGAATGGATCCGGCAAGTCGACGACTATCCGGGTGCTGCTTGACCTGA
>JAYVMQ010000268.1:0-9467 GCA_043758855.1 Chloroflexota bacterium | reverse complement strand
TCAGCCTATTTGACCGTTTAGTAGGCGGCTTTGAAAGATTCCCGGGCCCCATGGAGGGCCTCGAGGCGCCTCAGGTGCGCGGTGCTAAGCCCGCAGAATCCGCCTGTCCCGCGCGACCTGCCCAAACCTAAGAATCGAAGGCGGACGGCGACCGAGAAGCGCGGTGCTAAATCCGGTATGACGCAAAGGTCCGGCTCGAACGGTTTCTCGCACGACTGGTCGGGACGAGAGGAGTAGAGCCGAGACACCGTCCCGATCTCTGCTGATCCCGGTGGCGAACATTCCGAGTTACGTCGGTCAGGTCTGGAAGACGGCTTAAGGGTGTTGCTTCCAGCCGCCCGCGAAGGACGAGGATTGCGGGACCCTTTGGGCCCTCTCGTGTGGAGGAGCCAACCAAGAGACGAGAGAAGGTCCGAATGATCAGGCCCAGTAGGAACGGCAGCGGCACATTGAAGGAGTCAATCCAGTCGTGAATCCGGGTATTTGACCCCCACGAGCTGCCTATCCTCGCGGCTCGGCTCGGCTCGGCTCGGCTCGGCTCGGCTCGGCTCGGCTCGGCTCGGCTCGGCGAAGACGTCGACGGCGAGCGCTCGACACTCCAAGCGCTGATCGTCCGCGGGCTGTGAGCGTCAATACGCGTCGCGCCGTCTATCCCGGCGTGACGCCGGTCACGATCGCCTCGATCAGTTGAAGTGCATCGCGGGCGCCGTTGGCTTCGCCTTTCTCGAAGTCGCCATCTGTCCGACCCATCTGGTTGGTGACGTGAGCGAGACATAGGACCGGCTTGCTTCGAGCCGTAGCAAACGCGTACAGCGCGGCGGCCTCCATTTCGACCGCCAGAATGCCCTCGTCGCGGCGAGCGGTGATGGTCGTGGTCGTCTCACGAAAGGGGGCGTCCGTCGTCCACGTGGCGCCCCGCACGACCGTGAAGCCGGCGTTGGCAAAGGCACCTTGCGCCCTGTCGAGGAGGATCGGATCGGCCAAGGAGTATCGAGCCGGCGGTAGGTAGTGATAGCTCGTCCCCTCGTCCCGCAGCGCCCGGTCGATGAGGATGAAATAGGGCGGCGCTTGGAGGGGAGCGATCTGACCCGCCGAGGTGATGCTCAGCAAGTACTGGCAGCCGCACGCGAATAGCTCCTCAGCTACGAGGACGGCGAACGAGGCGCCCACGACTCCACCGATCAAGCCATAGGCCGACTCACCCACGCCGATCACATACAAGTCCGTGTGATAGCAGGCCCAGGACGGATCGCGGTACGCGCGACCGGCGGCCACGAGTTCACGCACGATGTCCCCGTCGGGGTCGAGGACGCACACGCCCGGCACGTTGGCGGTCGGTAGACCCTTCTGGCGCCGAGCCTCGCGCAGCAGGTTGTCGGGGGTGAAGGCGGACGGCTCGGCAGGATACTTGTCTTGAAGGATGGGAGCTGACCAGTCCGTCGAGTTCACAGGGTCACCCGTACTCCGGTCGCGACGCCACCGACGACCAGACCTGCCCGGGCGAGGCGGCGCTCCAAGGAGTTGCCGAGCCAGGAGCGTTCCAGGAGCACTTTGCCGGCATGCCACGCTCGCGAGGGACGTCGAAGGTTAAGACGTGGATCGGGCTCCGCGTAGAAGTCTCCGCTGGCGAAGGCCGCGCGGCCCGTGCCGGCCTCGACCCAGCAGAAGCCGACGCCATCGAACCCGGCAGGCGCCTTGCGGTCGGCGAAGGCCGCGGCGATCTCCCGCGCGACAACGAGCGCCTGAGCGTGCGCGAACACGCCAGCCTTTGGAAGCGGCTTACCGTTGGCCAGGGTGATAGTCGTCATGTCCCCGACCGCGTAAACGAGTTCATGAGGTGTTTGAAGCGTGTGCCGATCGACTGGGACCCAGCCAGCATCGTTGGTCAGGCCGGAATCGCGCATCGCTCCGGGTGCCCGGTGGGGTGGCACGCCCGCCAGCAGGTCGTACCCGGCACGCGTGCCATCGGCGAGCACTAGTTCAGATGTCGCCGGCTCGAAGCGCTCAATGGGGCCCTTTGAATGTAGGCTGATTCCCTTCGCCTCGAGCAGCGCGACCACCGCCGAGCCCATCGCCTGACCCGCAACGGGCATCGGTTGGGCCTCGGGCGTGTACAGGTCGATCTGGCTCCCGGCGCGCACGCCGCGGCGACGCAGCTCGTCGTCGATCAAGAGTGCTGCCTCGTACGGTGCGGCCGGGCACTTGTAGGGCAGGGAGCTCACCGCCACCACGACTCGGCCGCCGCGGAACGCTTCGACCGCCCCGGAGCACGCCGCCGCCCCGTCGGAGGAGAAGAAGTTCAGCGCGGCATCTCGATAGCCCGGGACGGCATCCGGTGCGAACTCCGCGCCGAGGGCCAATACAAGAGCGTCGGCCGACAGAACGCCCGTCGAGGTCTCCACCCGTCGTGCCCGTGGATCGATTGACCGAATCTCGGCCTCCGCGAGTTCGACACCCCGAGCCACCAGGGAGCGGAGGGGTCGCTCGATCTGGTCTGGGCGCCGTCGGCCGACCATGAGCCACAGCAGCGATGGCTGGAATAGGTGGCTCGCCGCGCGCTCGACGAGCACGACCCGGTCTCGCGAATCGAGTCGATGCCGCAACTCGTTGGCGGCCGCCAAACCACCGACTCCGCCGCCGAGGACCAGAACAGTCCGCCCGGCCATCAGAACGTAACCACCTTGTCGGCCCAGATGGTCCACTCGGCGAGCTCCGCCATCGACGAACGGTGGGCGCCCTCCAGGAGGTCCGCCTCGGTCAGGCCGCGAGCGTCCATGCAGGTCCCGCACGCCCCGACCGGGGCTCCCTTGACCGTGAGTCCGCGCAGCATTCGTTCGATGTTGTAGTAGCCGTCGGGCGTCTTCTGACCGGGCTTCGCGCAGCCCACCGCATCGGCCATGAGGAACAGACGCACTTCGGTGCCCTCGGTCTTCGCGAGCGCGAGCGCGAGGCGCAACCCGTTATAGGAACGTTCCGTCCCGTAGGGCTGGTCGTTGAGGATCATGAGGACCTTCATCGGGGGCAACCGTCCTTCTGATTGCGGGGGGTGGGACACGCATGCAGATACTCAAAGGATCGCTAGAATACCAGAACGATGGGTGAGCAAGCCGGAATCAAGAGGCGGGGCGCCTTGTCTGTGCGTCGTCGGGCCGAGTCCGATCGTGCAGCCAAGGACGCGCTCAACGAGCAGTTCGCTGGCATCGGCAAAGCCTTTGCCAGTCCTCACCGGGTCGAGCTCGTCGACCTCCTGGCCCAGGGGGAACGGAGTGTCGATGTCCTGGCTGCCGAGGCCGGAATGACTCTTGCCCTCGCATCGGCGCACCTCCAGGTTCTCCGTCGCGCCGGCCTTGTCGCGTCTCGGAGGGAGGGGGCACGCGTGCACTACCGCCTCGCTGGCGACGACGCCTACCGTCTCCTCGCCGCCATTCGCGAGTTCGCGGCCGACCGGCTCGCGGAAGCCGATCGGGCGGCCCGGATCTACCTCGGCGCGGACGATCCGATCGAGCCGATGAGTCGCGATGAGTTGATGGCGAAGGTGAGGGCGGGCGGAGCCGTCGTGCTCGATCTGCGGCCCGCGGAGGAGTATCGCGCCGGCCACATCGCCGGCGCGCTCTCGGTGCCGCTCGATGAGCTGGAGCAGCGTCTGGCTGAGCTGCCCGCCGGTATCGAGATCGTTGCCTACTGCCGCGGGCCGTTCTGCGCATTGGCGCCACAGGGTGTGGTTCTCTTGCGAGGGCGCGGTTGGAACGCCCGACGGCTCGAAGATGGCTTTCCGGAGTGGCGCTTCGCCGGCCTGCCCGTTGCCGTCGGACCCTCGCCGATGCAGCCATGAGCGAGATCTACCTCGACTACAACGCCAGCACCCCAATCGACCCGCGCGTCGCCGCCGTGATGCGACCGCTTCTCGACGGCCCCTACGCCAATCCATCCGCGACCCATGCAGGCGGGCGGGCCGCCCGCGAAGTGGTCGATAAGGCGCGCGCCCAGGTCGCAACGCTTCTCGGCTGCGCGCCCGATGAGATCGTCTTCACCAGCGGCGGCAGCGAGGCCAACAATTTCGCTCTGAAGGGTACGTACTTCGCCCTGCGCGACCGCGGTGATCACATCGTCACCACCACGGTCGAGCACCCGGCGATCGTCGAGCCGGCGCGGTTCCTGGAGCGGCTGGGCGCCCGAGTCACCTTCGTGCGGGTCGACCGGACCGGGCGTGTCGATCCCGACGACGTTCGCCGGGCCATCACTCCTCGAACGATCCTCGTGAGCGTCATGCACGCCAACAACGAGGTCGGGACCATCGAACCTATTGCGGAGATCGCCGCGATCGCCCACGAGCGTGGCGTCTTGATGCACACCGACGCCGCCCAATCGGTCGGCAAGATCCCGACTCGGGTCGACGAACTAGGCGTGGATCTGCTCTCGATCGCCGGCCACAAGCTCTATGCGCCCAAGGGCGTCGGTGCTCTCTATGTCCGCCGCGGCGTGCGTCTGAAATCGCTCATTCACGGCGCCAGCCACGAAAGCGGCCGGCGCGCCGGCACCGAAAGCGCGCTCATGACGGCGGCCCTTGGGGCCGCGTGCGAGTTGGCCGCCGACTCGGGGCCGATGAGCGAGATCCGCCGGCTTCGCGACCTCTTCTGGGCGCTCCTGGCGGCCGGTATGGGCGAGAGCGTGGTGCTCAACGGTGATCCCCAGGAGCGCCTGCCGAACACGCTGAACGTGGCGGTCGTCGGCAAGGTCGGGGCCGACATCCTGGCCGCCCTCGACGGAGTCGCTGCCTCCACAGGCTCGGCTTGCCACTCAGGTTCGGTCGAACTCTCGCCTGTCCTTGCCGCCATGGGCGTCCCGCCCGAGATCGGCATGGGAGCGCTCCGTTTCAGCCTCGGTCGCGGAACCACCGAAACCGAGATCCGCGAGGTTGCGGAGCGTCTGGTCCGGGTCGCGAAGGCGATCCCGACCACGCCCGTGCTGAGCGCCTGACTGCTCGACGCCGCAGAACCTCAGTACCCAACGGCCACCCCACGCTGCGCCTGCCGAACACCCTTAACGTCTCGGCGATCGGCCGGGTGGGCGCCGACATCCTCGCTGCACTCGACGGCGTGGCGGCTTCAACGGGCTCGGCCTGCCATTCGGGCTCGGTCGAGCTTTCGCCGGTGCTGGCCGCCATGGGCATCTCGCCGGAGGTTGGTATGGGCGCGCTCCGTCTGAGCCTCGGCAGGCCCACGACGGAGGACGAGATTCGCGAGGTCGCCGCGCGGCTCATCAGGAGCGTCAACGAGACTCCCGTGACGCCGGTCGTGGCGGCCTGAGCCCTACAATCTAGTTCGACTCCAGTGAGTTGATGACGAGTTCCAGGCGTTCGCGAGCGTCTCGAGCGATCGGCTCCATCCCGGAGGATCCGACGATGCCGAGCCCGGCCTGCGGATCCATCGCCTCGACGATGGTTCCATCGCCGTCCTGACGCAAGGCGGCCCGATCTGAGAGCCGGCGAGATCCGACGGAAGGCGCGGGAGTGACTCTGTGGCTCAGCGCCTGGTCAAGCGTGGGCCCGATCTTCGACTGGACGCCGGTCCTCGCGCTCGAGCTGGAAGGTCGAGTGCTCGATGTCGAAGTCGCCGGAAAGGCAGCGACAGAGCGAGTCAAGGACTTCCGACCCGTCGGCATCACGCCGGATCACGACGTGGGCGGAGATGACGTTCAGACCCGACGTGATCGTCCACGCATGCAGGTCGTGGACGTCGATCACGTCCGGCGTGTCGCAGATGTGGCGGCGGACCTCGGCGAGATCGACGCCCTTCGGCGTGGCTTCGAGGAGGACATCGACCGCCTCCCGGAGCAGCCTCCACGTTCGGGGCAGGATCAGCAGGCCGATGAGCGCCGACGCGACCGCGTCTGCTGCCCGGAGGCCGGTGAGCGCGATGACCGTCGCCGCCACGACGACAGCGGCCGCCCCCGCGAGATCGCCCATCACTTCGTGGTAGGCGCCGCGCATGTTGAGGCTTCTCGCCTGGGCGTCGCGCAGGACGTACATTGAGGTCGCGTTCGCCGCGAAAGCGACCAGGGCGACGACGAGCATCGGGCCCGACGCGACCTCCGGCGGCGCTCCCAGCCGCTGCCAGGCTTCGAAGAGGATGAAGCCGGCCAGCCCGAACAGCACGACCGAGTTGATGGCGGCTGCGATGATCTCGACCCGATAGAGGCCGAAGGTCCGGCCGTTGCCGGCGGGGCGCTGGGCGATAGATATTGCCGTGAGGGCCAGGACCATCCCGCCGAGGTCGGCGAACATGTGCGCCGCGTCGGCGAGCAGCGCCAGGCTGTTCGTAAGGATGCCGCCCGCGACCTCGACCACGAAGATCGTGGACGACAGGGCGAGAACCCCCACGAGCCTGCGCCGATCCTGGCCGGCCGCGCTGCGAGAGTGGCTCACGCGACGTTATCCGTTGCGGCCGGTCTTGACGCGGGAGTTTCCGTGAGATGCTCGAGTGCGTCGGCCAGGACGTGACGGACATGCTCGTCCGCGAGGGCATAGTAGGCGACTCGTCCCACCTTTCGCCGCCGCACGATCCCGCGCTCACGCAGGTATGCGAGCTGGTGCGAGAGGGCCGAGACGGACATCGCCAGGGCGAAAGCGAGATCGCACACGCACAACTCGGGTGCGATCGAGAGCGCCCGGAGGATCCGGAGACGCGAGCCATCGGCGAGCGTGGCGAACCATGCGGTCGCGGCGGCAGCGCCAGGTCCGGTTAGGAGATCGGGCAGGATCGGCTCGACCACGCCGGGGTGGATGCACTGCTGTTCGCACCGCTCGGAGTGGACCAACAGTTGAGTCATCGCTCAAGTATAGCCGCGTCCGGCAGGGGTGCCCGCGCGTACCGGCCCGGCGCGGCTCCGGATCGATCGGGCTCCAGCTTGTCACACAGCCGGCAGATCCACGCCGAAGGTCGAGCCGAGACCCTGCCCCGGGCTGATCGCCCATACGCGACCCCCCATCGCCTCGGCGAGGGCTCGGGCGATGGTCAGCCCAAGTCCGCTGCCGCCGGCCGCCCGCGACCGCGACGGGTCTACTCGATAGAAGCGCTCGAACACCCGGGAGAGCTGTTCTGGCGAAAGACCCGGGCCTGAATCCGTGACCGTCATCTGCGCCCAACCGGGCCACCGTGCCAATCGAGTCGGCCGGGATCGTTCTGGTCCGGAGCGATCCGGTAGGTGGCACGGGACAGCTCGATGGCGCCGACCACGTCACGCGAAAGATGGTCCAGAACCTCGTCTGGGCGACCGGCTACAACCTGCTGGCTATGCCGGTCGCTGCCGGCGTCCTCGTCCCCTGGGGCCTGGACCTCCCGATGGCCGTCGGAGCCGTAGCGATGAGCGCCTCGACGATCATCGTTGCCGCCAATGCACAGTTGCTCCGCAGGCTGAGGTTGCAGCCCAAAGGGATCGCGTCGGCGGGCTCGGGCTGACCGACGTTCCGCAAGAGCGACTCCGCGACTCCTATCGGCGATACCCTATGGGCAAACATGACCGTCAACCCCTCGGCGGTCTTCCTCGGGCCGGCCGCATCGATGCGGTAGTGGGAGCCGCCCAAGGGCGCTCGCTCGTCGGAGGGGGGCGATGCCTACCGACTGCAGAGCCGGCAGCAGGTAAGGGTCGCCGAATCGCGACGGTTGTAGGCGCTTGGGGAGGAGGAGGACGCTGCGCCATCACGCCATTCCAGCAGCGGATCTCTGGCGCGACCCTCGATAGGCAGCGATCCCAGAATAGGCTGACTCTCTGGCAGGAGGATCCGACCGAAATCTAGAGCGCCTAAATAAACTAACACGCTGTAGATCGGGCTTCTGGAGCCAAAATCGGTACAATTAAACGCTGTACCGGCCTTCGCGGCCGATCGAGAGAGTCAGCCGCTACAGTTATACGCTGTAGTTGAGCGTGAAACCGAGCGGGAGTAGCTCAGTCGGTAGAGCGTCAGCCTTCCAAGCTGAAAGTCGCGGGTTCGAGACCCGTCTCCCGCTCCATTCCCCATTTCGTGCGTGGCGCGACACTCAGCCTTGAGTGCTTGCAGCCGGAACAGGCTGCTACTACCCTTCACCAGATGATAACTGGACGTTTGGCTGCAGGCGATTACGCGGCCCTGCGGGACAGCTGGCAACGCACACTGACGGCCGAGAACAAGGCCCCGCGCACGATTGCCACGTACCTGGCCGCCGCCGACGAGCTTGGAGCATTCCTCGCCGATCGCGGGATGCCGTTGGCCATGGCGAACATCCGGCGCGAGCATGTCGAGACGTGGCTGGGCGACCTGCTCGGCAAGCACAAAGCTGCGACCGCGTCCGTGCGGTTCCGAGCAGTCCAGCAGTTCTTCCGCTGGGCGGTCGAGGAAGGGGAGCTCGATCAGTCGCCGATGGCTCGCATGCGGCCGCCGATCATCCCCGAAGAGCCGCCGCCCGTGCTCGGCGAGGACGAGCTCCGAAAGCTCCTGTCGTTCATGGCGGGCAAGTCGTTCGTCGATCGCCGCGACAGTGCTCTCATCTCACTCTTCATCGACACCGGAGTCAGACGAGCCGAATGCGCCGGCCTTCGCCTGGAGGATATCGACCTCTCCGCTGGCCAGGCTACTGTCCTCGGAAAGGGACGACGGCCTCGCATACTCGCGCTCGGCAGCAAGACCATTCAGGCCCTGGATCGCTACATCCGCGTCCGCGCCAAGCATGCCCAGGCCGACCGGCCGGAACTGTGGCTCGGTCATGGCGGGCCGATGACGGACTCGGGGATCTACCAGGTCGTCCGCGACCGAGCGGCGGCCGCTGGTCTCGGCGCAATAGGACCGCATCGGTTCCGGCACACCTTTGCCCACGCCTGGCTCGCATCTGGCGGGACCGAGGGCGACTTGATGCGTCTGGCCGGCTGGAAGTCTCGATCGATGCTCAGCCGTTACGGCGCCAGCGCGGCCGACGAGCGGGCTCGAGCGGCTCACCGCAAGTTGTCGCCGATGGACCGGCTGTAGTGGGCTCCAGGCTCGAAGATCAGACCTCCGTAACCATTGAGGGGCGCTCTTGATGACAGCTCGCGAGAGACTGCAACCAAGGTTGGTGTTGCTATGCGGCCTGCCTGCCTCGGGCAAGACGACTCTCGCCCGCGAGCTTGCGGACGTATACGGGGCGGTTCGGCTCAACCCCGATGAATGGGAGCTGGCCCTGGGCATTGACCCCTTTGACGCGGAGTTTCAGGTCAAGCTCGAAGCGGAGTTCTCGGGACTCACCGAGCGGCTCCTCGCGCTGGGAACGTCGGTGATCCTGGAATGGGGCTTCTGGGTGCGATCGGAACGCGACGAGAAACGGGAGCTGGGGCGATCGCTCGGCGCAGCGGTCGAACTCCGTTTCCTCGATCTGCCCTACGACGAACTGGTGCGGCGGGTCGTGGAGCGTCACGCCACAGGGGCCCTCGCAATCACCGAGAGCCACATGGAACGGTAT
>JAYVMQ010000267.1:0-9145 GCA_043758855.1 Chloroflexota bacterium | reverse complement strand
GGATGACCTTCTTTTCGCCGGTTTCCTTGGCAACCAGCGCCTCGTCGATCGCCGCCCGAATGGCATGAGTCGACTCGGGTGCCGGGATCAGGCCCTCAGTTCGGGCGAACTGGATCCCCGCCTCGAAGCAAGGGCGCTGATGGACGCTGCGGGCCTCGATGAAACCTTCGTGTCTGAGCAGGCTGACCTGGGGCGACATGCCGTGGTAGCGGAGGCCGCCGGCGTGGATCGGCTCGGGGATGAAATCATGACCGAGTGTGTACATCTTGACCATGGGGGCCATCTTGGCCGTGTCGCCATAGTCGTAGGCGTAGCGACCGCGTGTCATGCTCGGCGCTGCTTCTGGCTCGACCGCGATGACCCGATACTTGCGACCGCCGCGGAAGGTCTGGCCCAGCCAAGGGAAGGCCAGACCGGCGAAGTTAGATCCACCGCCGGCGCAGGCGATGATGACGTCCGGCTCCTCGCCGGCCATTTCCATCTGCTTGATCGACTCGAGCCCGATCACCGTCTGATGAAGCATGACGTGGTTGAGGACGGAGCCCAGCGAATAGTGGGTGTCCTCGCGCATCACCGTGTCCTCGACGGCCTCGCTGATCGCGATGCCCAGGGAACCGGTGCTGTCCGGGTGCTCGGCCAGGATGGCACGGCCGGCTGCCGTGTCCATGCTGGGGCTGGCGACGACGCTGGCCCCGTATGTCTCCATCATCATGCGGCGGTACGGCTTCTGGTCGTAGCTGGCCCGCACCATGTAAACCTTGACTTCGATGCCGAACATGGCCCCGGCGTGAGCGAGAGCACTCCCCCACTGGCCGGCTCCGGTCTCGGTGGCGATCCGCTTGATGCCCTCTTCCTTGTTGTAGAAGGCCTGCGGGATCGCGGTGTTGGGCTTGTGGCTGCCGGCAGGGCTACCGCCCTCGTACTTGTAATAGATATGGGCGGGCGTATCGAGAGCCTTCTCAAGCCGAAGGGCACGCACCAGGGGGCTCGGACGGAACTGCTTGTACAGATCCCGCACGGGATCCGGGATTTCGATCTCCCGCTCTGTCGAGACTTCCTGCATTATCAGGGCCATCGGGAAGAGCGGGGCGAGGTCGGCCGGGCCCAGAGGCTGATGAGTGCCTGGGTGCAACGGTGGTGACTGAGGAACGGGCAGATCGGCCGAGATGTTGTACCAAGCCTTCGGGATCTGCTCTTCGCCCAGTGTAAAACGGGTACGTGCGGCCATCTGACTCCTCCCGCCGGGCATGCCGGCGACGTAAGTTACAAGGCGCCGAGGTCGCCCCAACACGACTGTGGCCGCGCAAGCCTACCGGCTAGCGAGGGAGGCTTGCAAGACGGAACGACAACTTGCCTGGTGAGAGCCCGGATCAGATGGCGGGCGTTGATCCAAATAGCGTGGCGGGTGGCTCAACGCTTCGTCAGTTGCGCCTCGGCCAGGCTCTCATAGTGAACCGGACCTCGGCCGACGAGAGTCTTGTAGAGGATGATTCGGTCAGCCTGCCACGTGAGACGCAGGTCCCGGGCCGCCTCAGTCAGGACGCGGGCCCGCTCGCCGGCGCCAGCCACGCCATCCGTGCGGGCGAGCGTCAGGTGAGGCGTGAAGGGCCTCGTCTCGGCCGCCCAGCCGAGCGGTACGAGTTCCCCATTGAGGCGCTGAACCAGAGCACCCAGATCTTCGGAGCCTTCGGCAATGCCGATCCACAAAACGCGCGGCGCATAGGCGTTGGGAAATGCGCCACCGCCTGAGAGGACGACGCGGAAGTGTACCGTTTGTCCGGCTGAGGTCGCAAGCGCAGTAGCGATCCCGGCCTGACGCTCGTCTGGCACAGCGCCAAGAAAGCGCAGCGTCAAATGGAGATCGTCGACTCTGACCCAGCGCGGCTGCCCCGGGCCGCGCTCGGCGATCGGGCCGCCGGCTACTTCCTCCATCAACTTGCCGACGGCGGCGCGGACCTCATCCGGCGCGGGCACGGCGATGAACAGACGGCTCGTGCCGGGAGGATCGTCCTGGGGCCTGACGAACTGCCTGCCACTACGAGGACGCCCGAAAGAGCGCTCAGGCCCGGACTCACTCCTGTCGCTCCAGCTCATCTCGGGCGCGTCTCAGTCGTTATAGAGACGTTCCTCGATAAGCTTCTCTTGGACCGTCCGCCCATTCGGGTCGAAGCACGAATACTCGAAGTGCTTCTCGAACTCAAGGTCAATGTTGTCCTTGCCGCCTCGGTTCTTCTCGATAGTCAGGACGATCCAATCCCTGAAACGCTGGGCCTGGTACGGATTGAACTCGATGTTGACCTTCGCCACGATGTGGTACTTGTCGTTGATGATCAGGATGGAGTCGGCCTCGTAATTGATGGCCGAGGAACCGCGCAAGTGGTGGTTGCGCAGCCGCGATGCCTTGAGCCCCTCTTTGTCCGCCGCCACAACCGCGATCATGGCCACTTGCTCAGTCAGAGCGATGTCCTTGAGGCCGTTCACAACGAACGTGACCTTCTCCGACTCGGTGGGAGGTTCGGGATACATCGGCACCTTCTGCATGTAGTCCACGACGACGAGGAGGCGCCGATCGCCCGACAGGACGCGATGCTGCTGGATCAGCTTGCGCAAGTTCTCGATCGTGCTGGCCGTCTGCGAACCACGGAGGAGGAAGAGGTTCTGGCCGTACCGGGCAATCCGGTCAAGGCTGGGCCTGAGGCGCTGGTTTGCGGTCAGGCCGGCGCCGCCCTGATTCTCGGCCATGCCCGAGGCCATGATCTCTTTGCGGACATCCTGGATCGTGATCGCGCCAGTCTTCTGGGGCAAATGCGCCAGGGCCGACTCCATGGACACGAGCCTGTTGAGAAGATACTGCTCCTCGTGTTCGAAGCAGATGTACAGAACGTTGGCCTGACCGCCTGACGCCACGTTGCGGGCCATCTGCATGGCCAGCGTGGTCTTGCCGGTGCCCTGAGCGCCGCCGATGAGCATCAGCTCGCCCGCGCGCAGGCCACCGCCGATCGTCTTATCGAGCAAACCAAAGCCCAGCGGAATCGGCTGGTACTCGCCGAAGCGCCCGCTGGCAATGTGGTCGTTCAGATCGACGAGCACATCCAGTGCCGAACGCGGGACCATACTCCCGTTGTCGGTGTCAAGCCGCCAAGTCAATTGCTCCGCGGCGGCTTCGGGCTCTGTCAGGTTGTCTGTTGTAGTCACAACGGCCTCCAGCCAGGCGCTCGTTCTAGAGCGACGTTAGGCATCGCAGCAGCGCCATTCGGCCTGGTGGGATCCATAGTGATGATCGAGTCCGGCTACCTCATCCCAATATCGGGCAATAGTCCTGATGCCCGTCTCGTAGTTGACCATGGACATCCATTCGTTGGGGGCGTGGAAGCGCCCATCTGGCGGAGCGAATCCTAGCAGTACCGTGGCGAGGCCCAGGATAGACTCGAAACTCGCACACACGGGCACGGAACCGCCCTCGCGGATGAACAGCGGATCAACCCCAAAGGTGGCCCGCAAGGCTCGCACGGCGGCCTGAGTGGTGGGCCGGTCGATCGGCGTCAGGCTGGGCCCGCCATCCCCGAGTCTCTGGATTGTGTATCGGATCGACTTGGGCGCCACGCTGGCGATGCGATCTGCGACAAGCTCGAAGATCTTTTCCGGGTCCTGATCGGCCACCAACCGACAGCTGATCTTCGCGTGGGCGTGCGCCGGGATGATCGTCTTGGGGCCCTCGCCCTCGAAGCCGCCCCAAATGCCGCACACGTCGAGGGTTGGCCGCGCGCCTATACGTTCAAGGGTCGTGTAGCCGGGCTCGCCGTGGAGCGCCGGCACGCCGAGCGACTCGCGGTATTCCTCCTCGTCGAGGCCGAGGGCGGCGAAAGTCTCGCGGTCGGCCGCTGTCAGCTCCACGACGTCATCGTAGAAACCGGGGACAGTGACTCGGCCGTCCGGGCCCTTTAGGGCGGCCACAATCTGGCACAGGGCGTTGATCGGGTTGTCTACGGCGCCACCGTAGCCACCCGAGTGCAGGTCGATGTCGCTGCCCGTGACGTCCAGCTGGAAATAGATGAGGCCGCGTAGCCCGACAGTTATGGCTGGCCGGTTGCCCTCGAAGAAGGACGTATCCGAGATGACCGCGAAATCAGCCTTCAGACGGTCCTTGTTCGCCTCGAGCCAGGCGTCGAGGTGGACGGAGCTGGCCTCCTCTTCGCCCTCAAAGACGACCCGCAGATTGACCGGCAAAGAGCCCCTACTGTTCATGAGAGCCTCGATGGCCCGAACGTGCATGTGAAGCTGAGACTTGTCGTCGGAAGAGCCGCGGGCCAGCATCTGCCCGTCCTTGACGACGGGAACGAATGGCGGCGACTCCCATAGGTCGAGGGGGTCAACCGGCTGGACGTCGTAGTGGGCGTAAACGAGGACGGTGGGCTTGCCCGCGGCATGAAGCCAGTCGGCATAAACGACGGGATGCCCGCCGGTCTCAGAAACCTCGACATGCTCCATGCCCACCGCCGTCAGATCCGCCGCCACAAACTCAGCCGCGGCCCGGCAGTCCGGCGCGTGGGCAGGGAGGCCCGAGATCGACGGTATGCGCAAAAAGTCCTTGAAGCTCTCGAGGCGCCGCGCCGCTGTCTGATCGAGGTACCGCTCGATGGCGTCGTCGCGGACGACGGCATGCGACCGTGCGTCGGCCATTGAAGCTCTCCCGCTGCTGCTATGCGGCACGTGACGGCTTTATACGGCGATTGTAACCAGCCCCGCCGCTACATCTGCGGGCGCGGTAAAAAGAAGCCGGGCGACCTTGCGGCATTCGCACCCGCGAAAGCGGGGGACATTCGCTTTCGCGAAAGCCGGCGGCATTCGCACCTGCGCAAGCCGGGGACGCCCCGGAGAAGTATCGGCCAGATCCCCTCAGGAGGGGCTTGGGCTAGGCGTCGGCGCGGCCGTCGGAGGCAGGGTGGGGTCGCTGAACGTCGAGGTTCCCGCCTTTGGCAGCAAGCTAATGCCGTGTAGATTCTCCTTAGGCGGCAAGTCGCTGAATAGCTTCTCGAACTCTTCGGTATCGACCGTCTCTTCGGCGATCAGCTTGTCGGCCAGAGCCAGAAGCCTCGTCCGATTCTCAGTCAGGACCTGAGTGGCTCGAATGTAGCCGTTCTCGATGATCGCCCGGACCTCTTCATCGATGAGCTTGGCAACATCGTCTGAGTAGTTACGCTGCTCGCCGATCTCACGTCCCAGGAAGATCATCTCATCGTGCTTGCCGAACGCAAGGGGACCGAGCTTGTCGCTCATACCCCACTCGGTGACCATCCGCCGCGCCAGAGTCGTGGCCTTTTCGATATCGTTGCTGGCGCCGGTCGTGGTATCGCCGAAGACGAGACGCTCGGCCGCGTTGCCGCCGAGCAGGCCTGCGATTTTGTCTTCGAACTCTGTTTTGGACTGAAGATAGCGATCTTCCATAGGCAGAGCCATGGTGTAGCCGAGAGCCATGCCGCGGCTGATGATCGTGACCTTGCTGACGGGGTCGCACTTAGGCAGAACCCGCTGCACGACGGCGTGGCCGCCTTCGTGGATGGCGATGATCCGCTTCTCCGCGTCCGAGATGATCCGGCTCTTACGCTCCGGCCCGGCCACGATGCGCTCCAGGGCCTCATCGAACTCGGACATCCCGATTGTCTTGCGGTTGCGGCGCGCGGCGAGGATGGCCGACTCGTTGACCAGGTTGGCGAGGTCCGCCCCGGAGAAGCCCGGCGACTTGCGAGCCACGTTCTCAATGTCGACAGTCTTGTCCAGCGGCTTGCCCTTGATGTGAACCTTGAGGATGGCGACTCGACCACGCAGGTCCGGTCGGTCCAGGATGACCTGGCGGTCGAAACGCCCGGGTCGAAGAAGTGCCGGATCAAGGACGTCGGGGCGGTTGGTGGCGGCCACGACGATCACATTGGTGTTTGTCTCGAAGCCGTCCATCTCGACAAGAATCTGGTAGAGGGTTTGCTCACGTTCGTCGTGGGACCCGCCCAGTCCGGCGCCGCGCTGGCGGCCGACCGCGTCGATCTCGTCCACGAAGACGATGCAGGGCGAATTCCGCTTGGCCTGATCGAACAGGTCTCGCACGCGGCTGGCGCCCACGCCCACGAACATCTCGACGAACTCGGAGCCCGAGATGGAGAAGAACGGCACGCCCGCCTCACCCGCGACCGCTCGGGCGAGGAGTGTCTTGCCGGTGCCGGGAGGCCCGACGAGTAGAACACCACGCGGAATGCGCGCCCCGAGCGAGTTGAACTTCTCGGGATACTTGAGGAACTCGACGATTTCCTGCAGGTCTGTCTTGGCCTCGTCAACCCCCGCGACGTCTCCGAAGGTGACGACCGTCTTGTTGCCGAGGAACATCCGGGCTCGACTCTTGCCGAAGCTGAGAGCCTGGTTGTTGGTCCCCTGCGCCTGTCGCATGAAGAAGAAGATCAGCAGAACAACCAACCCGATGGGCAGGGCGGTGCTGAGCAGGAGCATGAGCCAGCCGGTATCCGGCAAGGGCGTTCGCTCGTATTTGATTGCCGTGACCGGCAGGCCCGCGCTCTGAAGCCACTTCTGCACAGTCGCAAATTCGCCCTCGGCCGGGAGGTCGGACTGGACCGTGTACGCGGGGGTCCCGTCCTTGAGGGTGACCTTCATGGTCGCGTCTTGAGCGCTGACCTTGGCCACGAGGCCCTTGGTGACGTCCGAATAGAAGTCTGAATAGGCCTTGGGAGATGACTGGGCAGGTTGGATCAAGGCGTAAAGAAGAGCAGACGTGGCGACAACGAGAACGAGCATTACGATCCCGTTGCGCAAGAATCGCGTGTTCAAGTGTGTAACAGAGCCTCCGGGTTTGGCGGTCGGGACGAGGCCGAGCGGCCGCCGCAGTATACGCCCGAGGGTCCTTTGCCTTGCTGAAAGCAAGTCAGTGGACGAAAGCAGGTTCCCCGGGTCGCAAGCCTCGCGACGGCTTCACATATCAAGACCTAGATTGACGGTCCTGGGTTCGGCCCAACTCGAGTTCTCGTCGGGCGTCCCGGCATGCGCATCGATTGCCTTCGAAACGACGGCCCGAGCGTCAGCCCGGGCCGCCACGAGATCCTTGGTAGCGGAGACAGGATTTGAACCTGTGACCAAGGGCTTATGAGTCCCCTGCTCTACCACTGAGCTACTCCGCCACGAGAGCGACGGCAGCCCAAAAGCCACCACCGAGTCGCGGGCGAGATTCTACAGGCAACGGCTGCCTCCTCGCCAATCCCACCTCGTCCGGGCCCAGAGGAGGGCGTGGGCAAGAGGTGCCAAGCCAATCAGCCGCCGTCAAGCAGCTCAAGCGCTGGAGCCAGGGCTTCGATCGACTCGATGGTAATCGGGTCTATGACGAGCTGGACGTGCGAAACGCCCGCCCGGGCATAGGCGCGCAGTTCCTCGGCGATCACCTCCGGCGGGCCTTGCAGCGGGTTGGGCGTTGAGTCGAGGGTGTCATCGCCCTGGCGCCGACCCTGCCCGCCGGGCATCCGAACCAAGACCACGACCGTGGCCTCGATTGAGGCTGGATCGCGGCCGACTCTGGCGCACGCAGCGGCCACGCGTTCTTGGAGCGGCGCCACACCAGCCGAGCTGTTGCGAGTGTCCGCATGCCACACGTTCCAGCCACTTACATACGGCAGGGTGATATTGAGCATCCGCTCCCCCACCGAACCGATGAGGATGGGCGGGCCGCCCGGCCGTGACCGCGGCACGAGCTGGCAATCGCGGGTGCTGTAGAACTGGCCCTGAAAGTCGATCTCGCCTTGCTGAAGAAGGGTTCGGATTATGGTGAAGCCTTCCTCGAAGCGCGAGATGCGATGGTCGAACGGAACGCCGTAACCACGGAACTCCACCTCGTTCCAGCCCGCGCCCAAGCCAAGGATCAAACGCCCACCGGAGATCTCATCGACCGTGGCTGCTTTCTTTGCGAGCACCGCAGGGTTGTAGAACCCGATCGGCGTCACCAGTGGCCCGAGTTCGACGCGCGAAGTGATGGCCGCGGCAGCTGCAAGAACAGACCAGGCATCCCAGGGGGCGTCGGCCGAGCCGTCGGCGAGGTGATACAGAAAGTGATCGCCGGCCCAGATCGAATCGAACCCGACGTCCTCGATTCGCCGGATCATTGTCGCCAGCTCTGGCCAACGGATCGGCCGTTCGATCTCGGGCAGCTGAACGCCAACCTTCAATGGACGGCGGCGGGCAACCAGGGGCGTGTTCATCGCCGGATCGTAGCGCGACGAGGCTACTACTGCGTTCCGAACAGAGCCTGCATCCAAGAATCGAACGGGCTAGACGCATGAGTCGGCTGCTCGGGCTTGATGCCACTCGAGCCGGCTGCCCTAGAAGGCAGCGGGGGGGCGCTGGGGTCGATTGAAAACGGGATCTCGCGGGGCGACCCAAGTTTGTACCCGCGGGCCATCTGGGAGACGAAGGCGGGCTCCCTGATCAGTTTGAGTTCAAGTTCAAGGGAGGCGACGTCGTGCTCCATGGCGACGTTCCGGGCCCTGAGCTGATCGGCCTGGTTGCCAGCCGACGAGGCATCGCCCACTTGCCGAGCAAAGACACCGACGAGCCACAACGCAAAGAGGCCGGCAACGAGCATAGCCAACCGACGTCGGGTGAACGCGAGAGCCGGTCCCTGGCCGGTCCCGGACGATGCCGTCGCCAGGTTCGTAGGCGGGTACTCGGCGTCGTCTCCGTGCATTTGTGAATCGTAGCTGTGGGCAGCTGACGTGTCAACACGGTTTCAGGTTTGCAGACGCTGCTACACTGGCCGTGTCTTTCGCACGTATGTTCGGTTTGAGGTCCACGATGCGCTACTACGAGCCGGCCGGCGTTCAAGCGGTTCTGGACCGGCTGCTGGCCGAGCCTTCTTTGTCGAGTGGGGTCCTGCACCACGCCCACATGCCGGCACGCCCGGCCGACTTCGTTCCGATGCCGAATTGGCTAGACCCCGGTCTTACCGCCGGCTTGGCCCGCCGTGGCGTGACGGCCCTGTACCGCCATCAGGCCGAGGCGATGGAGGCCGTTCGGGCTGGAGAGGATGTCGTGGTCGTCACGCCGACAGCTTCCGGCAAGTCGCTGTGCTACCTCGTGCCAACACTGCAGGCTCTGACGG
>JAYVMQ010000266.1:0-3689 GCA_043758855.1 Chloroflexota bacterium | reverse complement strand
GCGACATCGTGGTCCACGGCCTGGACGGCGTTCCTCCCGCGAGCGGTGGTGGCAGCGGCAGTGGCGGCGGCGGGCTGAGCTGCTAGTAGCCGGCCACGCTCCGTAGTGGCCGCCGCGCTACTACTGCACGGCGAGGGGCCGCGCGCGCCTCGAGGGCGGTTTCGGGCTGCGGCCCGGGCCTCAGGAGGGGATGGTGCCGACGGCGGGAGTTGAACCCGCATGACCTTACGGTCACTCGATTTTGAGTCGAGCGCGTATGCCAGTTCCGCCACGTCGGCACGTCCGGCGGGCATGGTACAGCCTGCGGGGCCGCTCGGGTGCGGCGTCGCCCTCTCGTTGGTGCGGCGTCGCCCGCGAGGCCCCGTGCTATCCTCGCGCCGCCGCCAGGTGAGGCGTTCGTGGATGAGAGAGTGGCTGACGGGCAAGGCGTGACCGACGCGATGGCCAAAGACGATCGAAGCGCCGCAGCGCTCGACGCTGCAATCGATGTCGCATTGGTCGAAGAGGCGCTCGGTGGCCGGCTCGAGGCCTTCAACGAGTTGGTTCGCCGCCACCAGGACCACCTCTTCGGCCTTGTGTACCGGCTCGTCCCGGACCGTGACCAGGCTTCGGACGCCGTCCAGGAGGCCTTCTTCAACGCTTACAAACACCTAGCGTCGTATCGCGGCGGTAGCGTTCGGAGCTGGCTCGGGCGTATTGCCGTCAACGCCGCAATGGACATAGGCCGGGCGCGTCGACGCCGCCCCAGTCAGCCGTATCCTGAGTTCGAGGATGACAGCTGGCAGCCGCCGGCCGGCGACGAGGAAGAGCCGGAGTCGAGGACGCTCGCCACTGAGCGCGCTCGGGCTCTAGCGACCGCTCTCGATGCCCTGCCATTCGAGCAACGGACGTGCATCGTGCTGTACGACGTTCAGGGTTACGACTATTCGGAGATTGCGACCCTCACGCACGTGGCGGTTGGAACAGTGAAATCTCGCATCCACCGCGGTCGTCTAGCGCTCCGGAGCGCCCTGGCGCCGCATCGGGAACTCTTCCGTGGCTGAGGGCGTCTGAGGATCGTGATGGACCGAACCGCCACTCACTCCAACCACGATGAGTTGCTCATCGTCCGCCTTTTCGGCGGCGATGTAGACGATCCCGAGCGCGCGCGTGCCCTCGACCAGCTGACCGAATGCGAGGACTGCGCCACGCTCTTCGCCGATCTCCGGGCCACGGCCGACGCGACGGCCTCGCTGCCGATCCCGACCAGGCCGCGCGACTTCATATTGACCGAGGCCGACGCCGCGCGACTCCGCCGGGCGCGCCGTGGCCTCGGCTTGCTCTCGGCGCTCCGCCGGACGCGAGCGATCGGCGGAGCGCTCGTGGCTATCGGGCTGGTGGGGATCGTGGCCACCAGCTCGCTGACGATTCTGGGGCGGACGGCGGGAACTTTCGGGGCCCATGAAGTCACTACCCGCAGCGACTCGCAGCTCTCCGCCGCCACGGCCGCCCAGATGGCTACCTCCGAACCGGTGGCCATGGGGGCGGTCGCAGTGAGCAGTGCGGGGCCCGCCTCTTCGGCCATGAACGCGGCCGTGCCTAAGGCTCCGGCGAGTTTGCAGGGTGATCTGGACGTAGCTAGCGCCACCTCACCCGCGCCGGCGGCCCAATTTGGCGCCGTCGACACAGGTTCCGCCGGTAACGGCGCCGGTTCGCCGAACTGGTCTCAGGTCGCCGCGGCCACCTCGACCGGGCTGGACGCCCGCTTGGTCTGGCTGGGGGGCTTCGGCCTGCTCTTTCTAGCCGGCCTGGGCGTGCTGATAGGGCCGCTGATTCGGCGACGCAGAACCCGCTGAGGTTGCCGTCGGACCCGTCCGTGGGCGCTGCCCGCCGGCTCGCGGCTCTGCACGGGTAGACTTGACCGGCCGGCCCATGCTCAGCCGCCGGCGCCGAAGTCGACCGAGGCCCGCATGACCCGATTGATGCTGCTCGACAGCAACGGCCTCATCTACCGTGGATACCACGCCCTGCCGCCGCTCACCACGAGCAAGGGCGAGCTGGTCAACGCTGTGTTCGGCTTCTGTAGCATCTTGCTGCGCGGGATTCAGGACCTGCAGCCCGAATACGTCGCTGCCTGCTTCGATCTGCCGGGCCCAACTTTCCGCCACGAGCAATTTGCCGATTACAAAGCCACACGCGCGCCGATGCCGGATGATCTGCGTTCGCAATTTCCACTTGTACGCCAGGTCGTGGCCGCCCTCCGCATCCCCGTCTACGAGATGGCCGGCTACGAGGCGGACGATGTCATCGGCACGATCACTCGCGACATGGACGCCCGCGGCATCGACACCACGGTCGTGACCGGTGACATGGACATGCTCCAGATCGTCAGCGAGCACACACGGCTGATGACGACGCGCCAGGGCGTGGACTCGACCGTCTACTACGACCCGGCCAAGATCTGGGAACGATTCGAGCTGCGGCCGAACCAGATGATCGACTACAAGGCCCTCAAGGGGGACCCAACCGACAACATCCCCGGCATCCCCGGAGTGGGGGAGAAGACCGCCGCCAAGCTGGTCGGTCAGTTCGGGTCGCTGGAGGGGATCTACGAACGTCTGGGCGAGGTCAAACCAGACAAACTGCGACTCAAGCTAGTCGAGGCCCGCGAGCAGGTTTTCGTCAGTCGCGAACTGTCTCGAATCATTTGTGACCTACCGATCTCGTTGGACCTGGAGTCGGCCCACCTTTCGGACTACGACCGGGCCGAAGTGGTCCGGCTATTCCGCGAGTTCGAATTCCGCACGCTGATCGATAGGCTGCCGCGACTAACCGGCGAGTCGGCGATGGACGCGGCCGCGGCGTTGCGCTCAGTAGTTGGGAGTGTGCCCGCCGCTCGGGTCGCGGGCGCGCCGGCGAGTGACGGGAACGGCGCGGGCCGTAGCGGGGTCGGCGCCGCAAGCGGGGCTGGTAAAGCCAGCGGGGTCGGCGCCGCCAGTTCGGCGGGTGCCTGGTCGCGGCGCGAGGATCGTCGCTCCATCATCGGCGAGGCCGACGGACTGCAGCTCTCGATGGACTTCGGGGCAGCTGGGCTGACCAAAGCCGCTCCGGGGCCGATGCCCGCGTCCACGCGCGCCCGACCCGCAGGCGAGATGGCCGGGCCGGTGGACCTGCCCTCGGCTTTGCGGGCGGCCGTTGCCGACCCCACGCTTCTGGACCGCTTCGAGGCCACGGACGAGGATGCCGCGGAGGCCGCGGAGTGGCTCGCCGGACGTGAGGAAGTGGGCGCCGCTCTCCTCATGGACGACCCACGGCCGATGCGCGGCCTGCCCCAAGCGCTGGCGCTGGCCGGCCCGGATGGCCGCGTGCTGGTTGCTGAGGGGCACGAGGCAGTCAGTCGTCTCGGCGAGATCCTTTTGCGGGCCGGGGCGCGAGTGATCGGCCACGAGACCAAGCCACTCCTGGTGGCCAACATTGCCGGCGGCGCGACGCGGCCTCTTTCCGTCGCCTTCGACACTCAGATTGCCGCATACCTGCTCAACGCCTCGCTCCGCAGCCAGACCATCGCCGATGTCGCCCACGAACGGCTCGACGTGACCCTACCGCCGGCTGGCGACGTTCTGCCTGCCGTCAGGGTCGGCCTGGACGCACTTGCCGCCCTGGCTGTTCGGGAGCCGTTGGAGAAGGCGCTCGCAGATTCGGGTCTGGAC
>JAYVMQ010000265.1:0-4555 GCA_043758855.1 Chloroflexota bacterium | reverse complement strand
CGATCCTCTATGTGGCGATGGTGGTCCTGCAGAACACCGCGGTGTGGCCGGGCGCTGTCGCTATCGACGTCGTCAACCAGCCGGCCGATTCCTATCTTCTCCAGCCGAATCCGATGCGCACGGTAACTGGGATCCGCTACATCGCCCCGCCTGACGTGCCGGTCTCCCAATCGAGCTTTCGGGCCGCAGTGGACTTGGCCGGGGCCAAAGTGAGCGAGAGCGATTCGTCGTTGGTGCGAGTCAAGCTGGTGGCAGATGACGCCCGGATCCAGATCATTGACTACCAACCCCAGCAGATCAAGGTCCAGCTGGACCCGGTGGTCCACAAGCAGGTCAACGTCCAGGTCTTTGAGGGGAACCTGCCCTCGGGCCTCCAGCCGGGCACGCCTGTTCTGGGCTTTGAGACCGTCGATGTCAAAGGCGCCGCGTCGTCTGTGCGTCGCGTCGCATATGCGCAGGCTCCCGTCCGGATCGACGCCTCCGGCCTCGATATCAATGAGGACGTCGACCTCGTCGCCCGCGATGCTTCGGACGTGCCTGTTGGGAACGTGGTCTTCAACCCACGGACGGTTCACGTCCAGATTCAGGTTGGCAGCCAGCTGCGCACGGAGACCGTGCCGGTCAACCCGTCCCGTTCCATCGTTGGGGCGCCTGCGGCTGGCTACTACATAACCTCGATTGACGTAAAACCGTCTGTCGTGTCGGTCCAGGGCCAGGCGGATGCGCTGGCACTACTCAAAGGCAGCGCAATGACGAAGCCGATTTCCATCGCTGGAGCCACCGGCGATGTCACGGTCAACGTTGGCCTCGATCTGCCGACCGGAGTCAGCTCTGGTCAGGTGCAGTCCATCTCGGTCGTGGTCCACCTTGCATCGCCCGCGACGACCAGAAGCGTCAGTGTGGGCGTCGTGCCGACCGGGGCAAGGCCGGATCGCATCTACACTCTCTCGACGCCGAGTGTGATCGTGACCCTCGGAGGGGCCACGGCCTCGCTCAATGCGTTCGATACATCCACTCTCGTCGGCTCCGTGGCCGTGGGCGATCTGGATGTCGGCGCCCACACCATCAAGATCAGTGTCGGCGTCCCGGCCGGCATCACCGTTGTGACCATCAGTCCGTTCCAGATAACCGTGACCGTCGCGAGCGTGCCGACACCGTCCCCGTCGCCGTCGACGTCGCCGGTCTCATCAGGACCCTAGGAGCGCCCTTTGCCTCGTCTCTTCGGCACGGATGGCATCCGTGGTACCGCCAACGTTGACCTCAAGCCAACCCTCGCCTTCGCTCTGGGCCGGGCTACGGCCTATCATCTGGCGGGCCCAGGTCGTCCGATCGTCATCGGCCAGGACACCCGTCGTTCTGGCGACATGTTCACCGCGGCGCTAGTCGCCGGGGCCACGAGCATGGGCGTGGACGTTCACCTCGTTGGCGTCGTGCCAACTCCGGCCCTGGCCTTCATCACCGGCGCCGGCAACTTCGCGGCCGGGATCATGGTCTCAGCCTCGCACAATCCTGCCGCCGATAATGGCCTGAAGGTCCTCGACGAGCGCGGCCTCAAGCTCGAGGAGGACGTCGAGGAAGAGCTTGAGCAGCTCATCTGGAACGCCGAGGAATTGCCTGGGGCCCCGGCGGATGCCCTGGGCTTGGCCATTCCCGACCGAGGCCTGCTGAACTTGTACCTGGACCACCGCCTCAGGCTAGCCGCTGCAACTCTCACCACTCTGCGTGTGGTGGTCGACTGCGCGAACGGTTCCGGCGGGATCGCCGCGGCGCGGATTCTAGAGGCGACAGGCGCCAAGGTCGGTGTCCTGTTCAACGATCCAGACGGGTCGAACATCAACGCCGATTGCGGGGCAACTTGCCCTGGCGCTCTCGCGCTGGAAGTGGTGGCTCGCGGCGCTGACGTGGGCTTCGCCCTCGACGGAGACGCGGACCGACTCATCGCCGTGGACGCGAGCGGTTGCGTCGTGGACGGCGATGCTGTGCTCGGAATTCTGGCCCTTGATCGTCTGGCCCGAAATTGCCTGCCCAATGGCGCCCTGGTTGTCTCCGTCCTGTCAAACGGCGGGCTCCAGAAGGTCGTCGAGGAAGCCGGCGGCCAGGTAATCCGCACGCCGGTGGGGGACAAGTACATCCTCGAAGGGATGCTTGTCAACGGTGCTGGCCTCGGCGGCGAGAAGAGCGGCCACGTCATCATCCTTGAGCACACCACGAGTGGCGACGGAGTCGTCACGGCGCTCGAGATCTTGTCGGTGATGACCCGGACCGGCCGCAGCCTGGCCGATCTTGCCTCCGACGTGCCGATGCTGCCCCAGCAACAGCGAACCATTCCGGCCCGGCACAGGGATCAGTGGGAGGGTGACGCGGCCATCCGCAGGGCCATCGCCGCTGCCGAGTTCCGTCTCGGGCCGGGAGGTCGAGTTCTGGTCCGCCCATCCGGCACAGAACCTGCCATTCGGGTCATGGTTGAGGGCACGGAGGCCGGCTTGGTGAACGAGCTGGCCGACCAATTGGCTGCCCTGGCTGGCGAGCGGCTAAACTAGCCACCTTCGCCGGGGGCCTTGGTCACGAGACCGGGAGGATCGCTTATGTGCGGAATCGTCGGCTACACGGGACCTCGAGACGCCGGACCCGTCTTGCTTGATGGGCTGCGACGCCTCGAATACCGCGGCTACGACTCCGCGGGCATCGCCCTCGTTACTGAGGACGGCGATCTCTTCGTGGAAAAGCGAGCTGGCAAAGTGGCGGTCCTAAACGAGGCGTTGGGGGGTCATCCGCCTCGGGCAGGAGTTGGCCTGGGCCACACGCGCTGGGCGACTCACGGACGCCCGAGCGATCTCAACGCCCACCCGCACAGCGATTGCACTGGCCGAATCACCGTCGTCCACAACGGCATCGTGGAGAACTTCCGCGAGCTCCGGGACGAACTGGCGGCCGCCGGCCACACCCTTCAATCCGAAACGGACACGGAAGTCGTCGCCCATCTCGTTGAGGACGCCTACTCGGGCGACCTAGCGGATGCCGTGCGTGTCGCTCTCGCCCGCCTGGAAGGCGCCTACGCACTGGTCGTCATGAATCGCGACGAGCCCGAGCGACTCGTGGGCGCGCGCCTGAATGCGCCCTTGATCGTCGGCGTCGGAGAGGGCGAGAGTTTCCTCGCCTCGGACGCGGCCGCGATCGTCGCCTACACAAAGCAGGTGATTTTCCTGGCCGATGGCGACGTGGCCGACGTGACGCCCGGTACGGTCGTGATAACCGATCGATCCGGGGTTGTGGTCGAGCGAAAGATAGACATCATTGCGTGGTCTGCCGAGGCGGCCGAGAAGGGCGGCTATGCCCATTTCATGCTCAAGGAGATCCACGAGCAGCCTGCGGCCTTGACCTCCGCTCTGGCCGGCAGGCTTCGCCACAACTCAATCTACCTAGAGGAGCTTGACCCAATCCGGGAACGGCTGACCGGCATCGATCGGGTGGAGCTGATCGCATGCGGCACGGCCTACTATGCCTCTCTGGTCGGCGCGGCGCTCTTCCAGGAGTGGCTGGGCGTCCCGGCCCGATCCACGGTTGCCTCGGAGTTCCGCTACAGCCCGCCGCCCCTTGACCCGCGAACGCTCGTCGTGGCGGTGACTCAATCCGGCGAGACTGCCGATACGATCGCGGCCTCGCGTCTGGCCGGCGACCGCGGTGCGCTCGTCGTTGCTGTGACCAACACCGTAGGTTCTGCGATCACGCGAGAGTCTCACGCGTCGGTCTTCCTGCAGGCCGGACCAGAAGTGGCCGTCGCGGCGACGAAGACGTTCGTGACCCAGGTTGCCACGCTCGTCATGCTCGCCGCCGACGTCGCCCATTGTCTCGGCCGATTGCCGGCTGAGAAGGAGCACGAACTGGTCGGGGCGCTGCGCCGACTGCCCGAGCAGGCCGAGCGAGCGATCGAGTTGGCCTCGACCACTGAGGAGATGGCCGAGCGATACGCGGATGCGGCCGGATTCATGTACATCGGTCGGTCGTTCGGATACCCAGCCGCGCTCGAGGGCGCACTCAAGATCAAGGAGATCAGCTACCTTCACGCCGAGGGCTATGCGGCCGGCGAGCTAAAACACGGCCCGATCTCGCTCCTCGACGCGGAGGTGCCGCTCGTTGCCGTGGCCACGCGCTCGGCGGTCTACGAGAAGCTGATCAGCAACCTCATGGAGGGCAAGGCCCGCGACGCGCGCGTGCTGGCAGTGGCCACGGAAGGCGACGCTCAGATCGAGCGGCTGGCCACGGATGTCCTCTGGGTTCCGGACACGCTCGAGCCTCTGAGCACGATCCTGGCGGTTATCCCGCTGCAGCTCTTTGCCTACTATGTGGCAGTCAAGCGAGGCCGCGACGTGGATCAGCCGCGCAACCTGGCCAAATCGGTGACGGTGGAGTAGGTGGTAAGCCTGCGGCAGCTAGCCAAATGCGGCGAGGGCCGCGAGGCCGCGGACGCCGCTGGCGGTCCGGCGAGAGCACTGCCGACACCGCCGCCGGAGGCCGCCGTCGGTCAGGCGGGAGCTACCGGCCTGGCGGCCGCACT
>JAYVMQ010000264.1:0-4149 GCA_043758855.1 Chloroflexota bacterium | reverse complement strand
CCACCGGCAAAGGCGCAGAGCTCCTCATCCGCTTCGACGTCGGCGGCGAGACATGGATGGTCTTTGGCCTCGGTCTCCTCGAGTTCGAGGCCGAGACGGCCCAGTGACGACTGACCTCATGCAAAGCCGACGCCATTCGGTCATGACACTCGCGACGATCATGTGCGACCAAGAGGGGTTCGATGAAGGTAGAGACGATCCTCGATCAGATCGACTTCGGCGCGATTGCGCTGCCCGAGTTTCAGCGAGGGTTCGTCTGGAACCGCGATCAGGTCCGCGGTTTGATGGCTTCGCTCTACCGGCGCCACCCCGTCGGCAGCTTGCTCGTGTGGGTGACGGAGAAGGACACGGCGACCGTGCGCGGGGGAGCCAAGGGCTCCGAAGGGACCGTTGACCTGCTTCTCGACGGACAGCAGCGGATCACGACGCTCTATGGGATCGTCCGCGGTGTGCCTCCTGAGTTCTTCGACGGCGACGTCTCCGCGTTCACTGGCCTGCACTTCCACCTCGAGGACGAGGTCTTCGAGTTCTACGCACCCGCCAAGATGGCCGGGAACCAGTTGTGGGTGAACGTCACCGGGCTGATGCAGGAGGGCGCTGGCGCGGCCATCGTTCGGCTGCTCCAAAACGGCATCGCTTCCGAGAAGGCAGGCGTCTACGCGGGACGCCTCAACGCTGTGGACGGCGTCAAGTCGATTGACCTCCACATCGAGAAGGTGACCGGCCAGGACAAGACGCTCGATGTCGTCGTCGACATCTTCAACACCGTCAACAGCGGCGGGACGAAGCTGTCGAAGGGTGATCTGGCGTTGGCGAAGGTGTGCGCGCAGTGGCCGGCAGCGCGAGCGGAGCTCAAGACCGCCCTGGGACGCTGGTCGGCGCACGGCTACAACTTCCAGCTCGACTGGCTGCTCCGAAACATCACGACGATCACGACTGGCAAGGCGCGCTTCTCCGAGCTCGCCGACGTGGACACGGCGACCTTCAAGCAGGGTCTGGCTAACGCCGAGGCATCGACTAACAAGCTGCTGAATCTGGTCAGCGCGCGGCTCGGGCTCGACCACGACCGGGTGCTCGGCGGGCGCTACGCGTTCCCGGTCCTCACCCGATACCTGACCCAGCGCGGCGGCAAGTTTGAGGGGGCCGTCGAGCAGGACAAGTTGCTGTACTGGTACGTCAACTCCTTTCTCTGGGGACGGTTCACAGGGTCAGTCGAGACCGTCCTCACCAAGGATCTCGAGGTCATCGACCAGACGCCGGCGTCGATCGACCGGCTCATCGAGCAGTTGCGTCAGTCCCGCGGTGACCTGCTGGTGCGCCACGATGACTTCCGTGGCTGGAGCCTCGGGGCCCGCTTCTACCCGATGCTCTACATGCTCACCAGGACGTACGGCGCGAAGGATCTCGGCGGCCTTGGGCAGTCGCTCAGCCACTTCATGCTCGGCAAGGGCAGCAGCCTCGAGGTTCACCACATCTTCCCGAAGGCGCTGCTCTACAAGCACGACTACTACCGATCTGAGGTCAACGCCCTGGCCAACTTCTGCTTCCTCACCGCGGACACAAACAAGGAGATCTCAGCGACGCCGCCAGCGGAGTACTTCCCGCGTGTTGAACGTGATCATCCGGGCGCCCTCGCCTCCCAGTGGATCCCGCTCGACGAGCAACTCTGGAAGGTCGAGAACTACCGTGACTTCCTCGCGGCGCGTCGCGAACTCCTAGCGGCAGCAGCAAACACCGCACTCGAGCGCCTCCTGCATGCACCCGCAGAGGAAACGCTGACCCAGCTCGCGTCGGAGCTTACGGTTGGCGGTTCCTCGCCGAGCGTCGCTGACGTACTCGACCCGGAGATCACGGACCTCCTCGAGTGGATCTCGGAGGAGGGACTGGCCGCCCCGCGGCTCGACCTCGAGGTCGTCGATCCGGACACCCAGGTGCTCGTCGTGGTCGCCGACCTGGCGTGGCCAGATGGCGTGCAAGCGGGCCTCGGGGATCCGGTCGCGTTCGAGCTCCATGCCGACGAGTCGATCATCTCGGCGCTCAATGCCATCGGGTACAGGGCCTTCGGCACCGTCGAAGGCCTGCGCCGGCACCTCGAGTCGGTGGTTCACCCGCAGCCTACGGTCGACTCGACGGCGGAGGCGGAGCCACCGACGGCCGCCGCCGAGCGGTTCCACCAGGCGATGAGGGATGTCTACCGCCGTGCGAAGGACGAAGCGGGCTACAACGCCTCGCGGTTCCTCACGATGATCTCGGAGATCGGTGGTCTCGAGACGGCGCACTGCCTGCTCGCCGAGGGCGTGGAGTCCGAGGGGTTCATCGCCCTGTGGGAGCGCGGCCGACTCGACCTGACCGTAGAGGCTCACGTGTTGCGACCCGAGTTCGCCGACCTGTTCAGTGAGCGCGAGCTCGAAGTCGCCCGTCATCGGCTTGAGGAGTTGGGGTACGACTGGCGGGCAGTGCAATGAGCTGCTGGTCCGCTCGGTGATCGCCGCAAAGAAGTCGTTCGCTCGGTCGATGCGGCGCGTACGCGGCGTACTGGCCCTGCATCCGAGCTTGCATGGGACGAGGGGCAGGCCGCGTCAGCACGTTTCCGATGTTCTTCGCGGGGCCTTGGTCCTCGCTGTCGGGGCCCTTGACGGGCTCGTCCTGGAGGCCTCGATTGAGGCAGTTGCGCCCGTCGCAGAGGCTGAGGGTCTCGGCGCGAGTTACGCAAAGTGGGTGAAGGACGATCCCGCGGCGTTCTGGGATGCATTGACGCGCCTCGATCCCCCGAGCGCCATTGCGGAGGTAGGTCGGGCGCGGTTGAGCACTACCACGTTCCAGCGGTCGCAGATGATCGAAGGCGTGCTGCGCGACGTCGTCGGCTGCGACGCTCCGTGGGCGAATGCAGCGAACCGACTGTCGAGATCCGGTCGGGCATGGGCTGCCGAGGATGTCCGCAAGGCCCTTGATTTGATCGTCGAGCGTCGCCACGCCATTGCACACAGCGGGGACCTGAACCCTGGCCTGCGAGCAACCCCAATCACCCTTCGCTATGTCGAGGAGGCGACCAACGTGGTCGATGCCGTCGGCATCGCTGTCTGCGACGTCGTCAATCGCCGGGTCAGGCAGGTGTGCCGTCGACCGCTACCGGTGGAATAGGGGCACAGTGACAGGGACCTTCGGCGCCGCGGATCTCGAGGTCTTCTACACGAGGCGGTTCCTTCGCGACGCGGCCGAGCTGCCCGCGTACCTTCGCACCAGGGTCGACACGGCAGCCCAGAAGATGCGCCGACACGGCATGTACCAGTCCGGCGTGCTTGCCGAGAAGATCGCCACGATGACGATAGTTGCGGGAAGCAGCCTGCCCTGTCCGCGCCCGATCGGGCGGTCATCATGGGCCTGGCCGTCTCGGTGGGTAGGGCCTCGAGGTCCGGGCAGGCGTTTCGCCATGACACCGATCTCTCGGAGCGGGTCCGGCTGGTGCCTCCCTGGTTGTCAAGAGGGGTGACCGACCTTTGAGACCGACCTCTGGTTTCCGGCAGCCTGAAGGGCTCCGATGACCGATCTCGACGGGGCGACGCTCCGCGGCATGATCCCGCCCGACTGGCTGTCGGCGATGGAAGCCGCGGCCGGCGATCTCGACCTCGACGGCCTGGCGACGAGGCTCCGCAATGAGCGACGGCCGATACTTCCGTCGCGTGGCCGCTGGTTCCGAGCCCTCGAGTTGACGCCGCTCCCGTCGGTCCGCGCGGTCATCCTCGGCCAGGACCCGTATCCGGATGCCGACCTGGCGGAAGGGCTCGCCTTCTCCGTACCGCCCGGCGAGAAGCTTTCGCTTTCACTGCGCCGAATCCTCGCGGAGGCACGGGCCGTCACGGCGGTCGGAGACGAGGTTCGATCGCTCCTGCCGTGGGCGAAGCGAGGTGCGCTCCTCCTGAATACGGCGCTGACAGTCCCGGAAGGCGTCGCCGGCGGACACCTTCGGATCGGCTGGCGGGACGTCACCGAAGCCATCTTGCGCGCTGTCGTCAGGCAGCAGCACCCAGTTGTGTTCTTCGCCTGGGGCCGTCCCGCTCAGGCCATCCTGATACGTGTCGGCATCGCCGACGGTAGCGACCATATCGTGTGCGCGGACTATCACCCCGCGGACCGGCGCAGCCGGTTCGT
>JAYVMQ010000263.1:0-5854 GCA_043758855.1 Chloroflexota bacterium | reverse complement strand
CTAGAGCAGCTCCCCGTGGGACCAGCCTGTGGGCTCGCCCTCGGCTGGGCGGGGCTCCTCGCCGGGAGCGTACGTGAACGTGGGCTCGCGCACAGCCTGCGGCTCCGGGGCGCCGCCGCCCCCGGCTATCGTGGGCTCTGGCACGGCGAAGCTATTCTCGACTCCGGCCACCGCGGTCCCCGGCGTCTGTGCGTTCGAACCCGGCTCCAAACCGTCCAACGGCTGCCTGGCCGTGCCTTCGATCGCGCCAACACCGTAGGGGACCCACTTGGCTGGATCCTGGAGCCGATGGGCGGCTTCATTGCCGCGGCGATGCGTCCGCTCGAAGCCCGCCGGCTCGATCCACATCTGTTTGCCGTCGAGCAGGCCCTCGACGCCGGCCTGGCCGGATTCGGAGCGCGGATGCTGGCAGTAGTTGCAATTCGCCTTGTCGTGCGACTGGTAGTGCTCCGGCTCCTCGTAGGTCGTGATGTAGCCCTCGTAGTTCCGCAGCACGACCTTGCGATCGGAGTAGCTGATCAGGTAATTGGGCATGACCGGGATCTTGCCGCCGCCGCCCGGAGCGTCCACGACATATGTCGGGACGGCGTAGCCGGAGGTGTGGCCGCGCAGACCCTCCATGATTTCGATGCCCTTGCCGACCGGCGTTCGAAAATGGCCGGAGCCTTCGACCAGATCGCACTGGTAGATGTAGTACGGCCGAACACGGAACTCCACGAGCTTGTGAACCAGGGCTCGCATGATGTGGACGCAGTCATTGACGCCGGCGAGCAGGACCGACTGGTTGCCGAGAGGAATGCCGGCCCGGGTCAGCTTGTCGCAGGCTCGGGCCACTTCGGGCGTGAGCTCATTCGGATGGTTGAAGTGGAGATTCATCCAGAGCGGGTGGTACTTCGCCAGCATGTCGCACAGTTCGTCGTCGATCCGTTGCGGCATGAAGACCGGAACACGCGAGCCAATGCGGATGATCTCGATGTGGGGAATCTCCCGCAGGCTGCGCAGGATCGACTCGAGCAGCTTGCGGGCGAGGGTCAGGGCGTCGCCGCCGGAGAGGAGCACGTCCCGAACCTGCGGGGTGCGGCGCAGGTAGTCGAGCTGGGCTTCGATGTCGTGGCGGTTGAAGTTCTGCTTGGCGTCGCCAACGATGCGTGACCGGGTGCAGTAGCGGCAGTAGCTCGCGCATTGGGTCGTGACCAGCATCAGGACCCGGTCCGGATAGCGGTGGACGAGCCCCGGCACGGGGGAGTGGCGGTCCTCGGCCAGCGAGTCCTCCATCATCGCCGTGAAGGCTTCCTGCTCGCAGTCAGTGGGGATGACCTGGCGGCGGATCGGGTCGTTGGGATCGTCGGGGTCGATCAGGCTCAAAAAGTAGGGTGTGATGTCGACCCGAAACTTATCCTGGGCCGCGAGTCCGCCACGCTCGTCGTCGGTGAGGTTGAGGACGCGGCCGATCTCCTCGACGCTGCTGACGCGGTTGGACAGCTGCCAGTGCCAGTCGTTCCAGCGCTCGTCGGGCACGTCCGCCCAGATCGCCGCTCGGCGGCTGACGGCGGGGCGGCCGTCCGGCCCAAGGGCGCGGGCAGGGTCGCGCAAATTGACGAAGGGTGCGTCGTCGGGACGCGAGAGGGCGCTCGAAGAGTGACGCGCCGCGGCCGGCTCGCCCACGGGGCCTGCCGCCGGGCCGGCCGAAGGGCCTGCCGCCGGGCCGTGATCACCAACCCTGGGCTCGACCATAACGCGCCTCCGCTCTTTCGGCTCAACGCATAATCCCTATGCACACTGCATCGAAGGGGATCATACATCGGTCGTCGCGGAATGGCCCTTGGCCCATTCGGGCCATGCCCCAGGTCCGCCTGGCGGGCCGGTGAGGCGCGCTGCGGCTATGTGGCGGACGCCCTCCCGGATGCCCGCTCCAGCGCAACTGCCTGCACGGCCAGGATCGTCATCGCGTCGGCGATCTCGCCCCGGCGAATCATAGCCATGACCTCATTGAAGGCGACCCAGCGGACCTGGAGCTGCTCCGTGCCCTCGGGCGAGGCCAGCCCGGCGACCAAGCCCGTGGCGACAAAGAGGATCGCAGTCTCGTCCGTGACCGAGTTGGACAGCTCGGCCCGGCAGAGCTCTCGCCACTCGCCGCCGCTATAGCCCGTTTCTTCGGCCAACTCGCGGCGGGCCGCCTCCTCGGGCGCCTCGTCGAAATCATCGCCACCCTCGGGGATTTCCCACGAATAGTGGTCCAGCGTGTAGCGGTGCTGGCCGACCAACAGCACAGCATCGCGCTCCAAGTCGAGCGGCACGACGCCGATGGCCCGGTGCAGGAAATGAACAACGCCGTAGATTCCCGGCTCGCCGTCTGGCCGGATCACCTCGTCGTGGTACAGCTCGAGCCAGGGGTTCTCGTAGGCGGTTCGACGGGAAACGCGGCGCCAGGGGTTGGCTTCGGTCGTGCTCATGCCGCAATCGTAGCAAGCGGGAACCAGGGCGACGCTTCGGGCGTCCTTGGCGTGTAGCGCGCCGAATGCGGCCCCGAGACCACCTTGGAGACGACGATGAACGACCAGGCACCGAACACCGCGGCCCAGCAAAGCCCGAGCAGGCGCAGCATCGGTCCGATCACCATCGGCCGGGCGATTGCCGTGACCGCCGCCGCAAGCTTCGTGATCGGCCTCATACTCGGCCCGATCATCAGCGGCCACCCGACCCTCGGCGCCGACCCCACCACGACCGCACCCGAACACACGGTCACGGTCTCCAGCAGCGGCGTGGTCAGCGTGGCGCCGGACGTCGCCGATGTGGCCATCGGGGTCATGGCTCAGAAGCCGACCGTTGCCGCGGCCCAGTCGGCTGCCGCAACGTCTATGACGTCGGTCATCGCCGCCATTAAGAAGACCGGCGTGGAGCCGAAGGACATCGCCACCGTCAACATCAGCCTGAACCCGGTCTACGACTACGGCACAAACGGTGCCAACCCACGGCTGACGGGTTATCAGTTCGCCAACACGATCCGAGGGACCGTCCGCGACATCAGCAAGGTGGCTGCGGTGGTGGACGACTCGATGGCGGCGGGCGCAACGACCGTGAACGGCATCACGTTCCGCGTCGGCGACCCGAAGGCGACCCAGAGCCAGGCCCGCGGTCTGGCCATGGCTGATGCCAGGACCAAGGCGGACGCGCTGGCCCAGGCCGCCGGTGTTTCGGTCAAAGGCGTGGCAAATATCACCGAGATGTCGAGTCAGCCGACGCCGATCTACTACCAAGCCGCCGCGATGGATTCGGCCAAGGCCCAATCGGTATCGACCCCGATCCAAACGGGCACGACCGACATCACGATCCAGGTCACGGTCACTTACCTGATCGGCTGACTCTGGGCGGCGCGGCCAGCCAGCCCTACCTGTCTGCGCTTCGTTGCGCAGCGAACGAACAAATCGTTAGTCAGATTGCTACGCTTTCTGCCAGCCGTCACGACATGCCGGGACCAACGGCACGGTGTCGACTCGCGGCAGGCGCGCGATACTCAGCGGACCATGCGACTCGATCTGACCAAACGCAGCGATTACGCCATCCGAGCCATGCTGGCGCTCACGATGGCCCCCGTGGGGCTCCTGAGCAGTCGCAAGATCGCGGAGGAGATGAAGATTCCGCCGCGCTTCCTGCCCCAGATCATGGGCGACCTGACGCGAGCCAGCCTCGTGGAGGCGCATCCGGGTCGAGCCGGCGGGTACAAGCTGGCCAAGGCGCCCTCGACGGTGACCATCCTCACGGTCATCGAGGCAGTTGAGGGCGATCCTCATCGTCAGATCTGCGTCATGCGCGGAGGCGCCTGCGGAGCCGACGGCGAGTGCGGCGTCCACGACGTCTTCTACGCCGCCGAGACCGCGATCCTCAAGGAACTCAGCGGCGCGACCCTGCAGAGCATCATCGACGCCTACCTGGCCAAGCTGGCGGCGGCCGCCGCAGCCCATTAGCCACGCAGCGGCCGGCTCGACACGACTGCCCCGCACGAACTGCCGCCCTACCGTTTCTGCCGCGCTTCCCACTCGTCGAGCAGGATGCTCATGTGGATCTCGTCCCAGAAGCGGCCGTCGCGGAAGATTGCCTGGCGGGCGCGGCCCTCGACGGCGAAGCCACACTTCTCGTAGGTCCGAATAGCCCGCGTGTTAAACTCGAACACCGTCAGCGCCACGCGATGCAGCGCCAACTGCCTGAAGGCGTGGCCCAGCATCAGCTCCGTGGCCTCGGTTCCGTAGCCGCGCCCCCATGCGTCGGGTTCGCCGATGGTGATGTGGTAGAGCGTCGAGCCGTTGTCGCCGTCCAGCTGGCTGAAGGCGCACGTGCCCACCAGTCGGTCGGTGTCGCGCAAGTGGATCGCCATGGCCAGGAAGTCCGAGCCCATGATCCTCGAGTAGAAGAAGCGCTGGATCTCGTCGTTGGAGAGCGGCGCTTCGTGGTACCGAGTCAGCCGCGCGACCTCCGGATCCGAATACCACCGCACAAACGCTTGTAGGTTCTCGGGGCGGTGCCTCTGCAGGACCACGAGCCGACCCCCGATGGTCTCTGGACGCCACGATTCGCGATCAGCAACCACGGCCACTGCGGCCTCCGGTTCGCCAGGGTGAACCTGCCATGGAGCGTCGAGCGGGCTTCACGGAGCGAAGGTATACCATCGGCGCCATGCTTGGCTGGAGTGAGTTGGCGGATCGCGTCGCCGGAGCAACTCGCACCTCGGAGAAGACCTCGCTGCTCGCACGGTATCTGGCGCTCCTGCCGGCTCCCGAGTTGCGCGCGGCTGCCACTTTCCTGGTCGGGCGGCCGTTTGCGGAGGTGGATCAGAGGTCGATCGGCCTGGGCTGGGCCACGATCGCGGCCGTGGTGAGCCACCTGGCCGGGGCGCCTGCCGGAGCCCTGGGCGAAGCCTACGATCGCAGCTCCGACCTGGGCCAGGCCGTGGCTGATGTTTTGGCGCTGCGGCCGGAAGCCCCGGACCCGGGCCTCTCCCCGACGCTCGGGGAAGTGGCGGAGGCGTTCGCCGCAATCGAGGCAGCACCCGGTCCCGCCGCCAAGGGCGCCGTCTTGTCCGCACTGCTCGAGCGTTGCGACGCGCTCACGGCCAAATACGTGGTCAAGATTCTGGCCGGGGAGCTGCGCATAGGCCTGCGCGAGGGGCTCCTGGAAGCGGCCATCGCCGAAGCCTTCGACTACCCGCAGCCGGTCGTGAGCATGGCCCTGATGTTGACCGGCGACACGGGCGAGACCGCCGTCCTCGCGCGGGAGGAGCGACTGCACGAAGCGCGCCTGTGCCTCCTGCACCCCATCAAGTTCATGCTCGCCTCGCCGTCCGATGACGCTGCCGCGATCATGTCCCGCCTGGGGCCGACGGTCTGGGTGGAGGACAAATACGACGGCGTCCGCGCCCAGCTCCACCGTCGCGGGTCCGACGTCCGGCTGTATAGCCGCGACCTGCACGACGTCAGCGACCAGTTCCCGGAGATCATCGAGGCGGCCCGGCCGATGGACTGGGATGGCATCCTGGACGGCGAAATCCTGGCCTACGCCGACGGCCACGTCCTGCCCTTCCTGACGCTGCAGGCCAGACTCGGCCGCAAGGCGCCCACGGCCGCGCTGCAGGCCGAGGTTCCGGTGGTCTACGTCGCCTTCGATCTGCTGGCCATCGGCCCGCGTTCGCACGGCCTCGCGGAGTCGGGCAACAGCCGCTACGCTCCGGCCGCGAACGGTACCGCCGCAGTCGCGAACGGTACCGCCGCAGTCGCGAACGGCACTGCCTCGGCCGCGAACGGCACTGCCCCGGCCGCGAACGGCACTGCCCCGGCCGCGAACGGCACTGCCCCGGCCGCGA
>JAYVMQ010000262.1:0-4058 GCA_043758855.1 Chloroflexota bacterium | reverse complement strand
GTGCATGGCTCGCCCGATCATGGCGGGCGAGGCTCCTGCGGGCGAGGCTCCTGCGGGCGAGGCTCCTGCGGGCGAGGCTAGATGCCTTCCTGATCGAGTTCGAGCGACTCCTCGTCGCCCTCCTCAGTGAGTTTCAGCCAAACGAAGAGCCCGGCCAGCACGAGCAGAGGAATCACGACCAAGCCGGCGAGCACTACTAGGAACAGAGTCGCCAAAACCTTCAAGATCTTCACCGTCTACCTCCCTGCCGTGCGGCAGCGCCACTAGGCTCCCGGCTGCGGCTTGGCCTTTTGGCCTCTGAAGTCTGGGGCCTGGGCGATCATCGCTTCGACCTCGTCACGCGTGAATTCGGCGATTAAATGCCGACTGCCAGTCTGCGTCCCCATAAGGAGTCGCAGAACGAAGGCTCCTTCCTGCTCGAAGAAGAAGATGTCGCGCGGCTTCTGTTCGTCGACATATCGACCAATCACTCGGAACGCCTGCTCATAGTAGCCCGCCTGGCCCCAAGCCACCGCGCGCTGAACGTTGTCCCGTCTGGCGTGGCCCTCTTCCAGGAACCGGGCGATGTCGTCGTCGAGGAAGGTGAACGTCTCCTTGGTCTGGTGGCCTATTGTCTCCGACCACGTACCGGCCGACCCAGTGTCAACGATCAGACCCTGCACGACGAAGCCGTCGGGCGCCTCGACGACCAGGACCTCACGCATTCCTCGCTGATCAAGGAAGGCCCCGATCGACCGCAGGACTTCCTCGTAGTTCTGTCGCGGACTGCCTTCGTAGATCCGCATCTAGTTCCCTCGCGCTCGCTTGCGCCAGTTAGCGGGCACTCGGCCGGGTCCGCTGCCGGCAGGTCCAGCCCGGTCTCATCCACCAGGGCAGCACACTTGTTCGCGAGTGTAGCAGCCCAAAACGGAGCCGCAATGCCTGCCGCGACTGATCGCTCCGGAACAAAAAACGTGAGCGCTGGCCTAATGGAACCTCCGGGTCCGGCAGACCTGGGTTCGTTGGCCGGTCCGACCGGTTCGACTCGCCGGTGCATCGCCTTTGGGCCGTAGAATGGCGTCATCGCTCGAGAGCTTCGAAGCTGGTGACGGCGGCTCGGCAGGGATGCCTGCCAGCGAGCAAGGGAGTGGGAGATCGAATTGACAGACGTCGCCGGAGACCTTGACCAACTCGCGATCAACACCATTCGGACGCTGTCGATGGACGCCGTCCAGAAGGCCAACTCGGGCCATCCGGGCGCACCGATGGGCATGGCGCCGATGGCCTACACGCTGTGGACGCAATTTCTGCGGCACGCCCCCGCTGATCCAAGCTGGCCGAACCGAGACCGATTCCTTCTTTCCGCCGGCCACGCCAGCATGTTGCTCTACTCGCTGCTCTATCTGACCGGCTACGGGCTGACGCTCGAGGACCTGAAGTCCTTCCGTCAGTGGGGCTCGCTCACGCCCGGCCACCCCGAACATGGGCACACAAAGGGCGTCGAGGCGACCACCGGACCGCTGGGTCAAGGATTCGCGAACGGCGTCGGCATGGCGATTGCCCAGCGCCGCCTCGCGGCCGAGTTCAACCGGCCCGGCCACAACCTGATCGATCATTTTGTATACGCGATCTGCTCCGACGGCGACCTCCAAGAGGGGATATCCGCCGAGGCCGCGTCTCTGGCGGGGCACCTCAAGTTGGGCAAGCTCGTCTACCTCTATGACGACAACCACATCCAGCTCGACGGACCCACAGCCCTGGCCTTCTCCGACAGAACAGTCGAGCGCTTCGACTCGTACGGCTGGCATACGGCCCGGGTTGAGGACGGCAACGATGTGGCTGCGATCGGAGCCGCGATCGAGGCGGCGCGGGGCGATGAGCGGCCCAGCCTGATCGCGGTGCGGACGCATATCGGATTCGGAGCGCCGACGAAGCACGACTCCCAGAAGGCTCACGGTTCGCCGCTGGGCGAGGAAGAAGTCCGCGGCGCCAAACTCGCCTACGGCTGGGACCCGGACGCCCACTTCTTCGTCCCGGACGCGGCGCTGCGCCACTTCCGCGCGGCCATCCCCGCCGGCGAGAAGCTCGTCGTTGAGTGGGACGAGGCTCTAGCCCGGTACGCCCGCGACTACCCCGCCGATGCGGTCGAGTTGGAGCGACGGCTTGCCGGCCGCCTGCCCGACGGCTGGTCGAGCAGCCTCAAGACGTACCCTGTCGGCGATGGCCCAGCAACACGCAAGGCCAGCCAGGAGGCGATCAACGCCCTCGGCGCCGTCCTGCCCGAGTTGTTCGGCGGTGCCGCCGACCTCTCGGAGTCCAACCTGACCGACGTGGACGGCGGTGGAATCCTCGAGGCCGGCCAGCCGAGTGGCCGGAACATACGCTTCGGCGTCCGGGAACACGCCATGGGCGCGATCGCCAACGGCATCGCCCTCTACGGCGGCTTCATCGCCTACTCGGCCACGTTCCTGAACTTCAGCGACTACATGCGCGGCTCTGTTCGGCTGGCCGCCCTCAGCCGGCTCAAGGCCATTTACGTCTGGACCCACGACTCAGTCGGCCTGGGGGAGGACGGCCCAACCCATCAACCGATCGAGCACGTTGCCGGGCTACGCGCCATCCCCAACATGACCGTCATCCGGCCCGGCGACGCCAACGAGACGACCGCGGCGTGGGTCTGCGCCGTACAATCGGGACACGGGCCGACTGCCCTGATCCTTACCCGCCAGAAGTTGCCGGTCCTCCCCGGCACAGCCGAGAGGGCTCGCGCTGGGGTGGCTAGGGGCGGCTACGTCCTGCGCGACGCGTCCGGTGACTCCGCCACGCCAGACCTGATCCTCATCGGCACCGGCTCGGAATTGCAGTTGGCCATCGCCGCGGCCGAGGCGCTGGAAGAGGAAGGCATTCGCAGCCGCGTCGTGAGCCTGCCGTCGTGGGAGCGCTTCGAGGCGCAGGCGGCCGCCTACCGGGAGTCCGTCCTACCTCGCGCCAGCCGCAAGCGGGTCACAATCGAGGCCCTGAGCCCATTCGGTTGGGAACGCTACGCGGGAGACGAGGGCGTGATCGTGGGAATTGACCGCTTCGGCGCTTCGGCTCCGGCGGAGAAGATCTTCGAAGCCTTCGGCATCACCGCCGGGCACTTGACTGAAATCGGCCGGGCCGTCGTCCGCGACGGGCTGCGCGGTCGGATCGTCGCGACGGACTCCGGCACCGGCGCGACCGATTTCGGCGCCGGCGCGACCGATTCCGGCTCCGGCGCGTCGGGCGCCGGCAGCCACTGAGAGGAGAGCGAATGCGCATCGCACTAGCGGCAGATCATGCCGGGGCGGCACTGAAAGCCGAGCTGCTGGCGCGCCTCGTGCCGCTGGGACACGAGCTGATCGACCTGGGCGGCGACGGGAGCAATCTCGAGGACGACTACCCTGACTACAGTCGCGCCCTCGGCCTGGCCATCCTGGAGGGTCGAGCGGATCGCGGCATCCTCGTCTGCGGCAGTGGAGTCGGCGCCTCGGTTGCCGCCTCCAAGCTTCCCGGAATCCGCGCCGGGCTCTGCCACGACACCTATTCAGCAGGCCAGGGTGTGAGGCACGACGACATGAACGTGCTCGCGTTGGGTGCCCGCGTGATCGGCATCGAGACGGCTGTCTCGTGCGCCGAGAGCTTCATTGCCGCCAGGTTCAGCGGGGCCGCACGCCACGTCCGCCGTGTGGGCAAGATCCGCAAAATCGAGCAAGAGGCCGCCCTTCTGGGGGCGGTCAAGCCAATCAACCCCAGCCGTTGATAGCTGCCACCTGACCGGTTACTCCACCAAACCCTGCCAGCCACGAGGCCCGCCGCCATGACCGACTCGAACACCGCCAACTCCCTGGCCCTGGATCTCAGCCTGAACGACGCGCAGCTCGAGTCGGCTCTGGCCGCTGCCCGCGCCGTGGCCGTTGAGAAGGACTGGGCCGACCGGGCCATCGGCCGCCGCGATCCGTCCGTGTGGAGTGACGAGGAAGTGGTCCAACGCGCCGTGGCAACGCGCCTCGGCTGGCTGGAGGCGCCGTTCCACTTCGCCGACGAAGCGGTCGAGCTGA
>JAYVMQ010000261.1:0-5098 GCA_043758855.1 Chloroflexota bacterium | reverse complement strand
ACTTCGACCGGCCACTGCCACCCGGACGTCGTTCGCCGCATCCAGGATCAGGCGGCCAAGCTGATCCACTACAGCGCCGACTTCTACCTCCCCATCTACGCGGAGACGTGCGCCGAGCTGGCCCGTATCGCCCCGATGAAGGAGAAGTGCCGGGTCTTTCTGAGCAACTCCGGGACCGAGGCGGTCGAGGGCGCGATCAAGCTCGCCCGCTTCGCGACCAAGCGCCAGTACCTGGTCGCGTTTCTGGGCGCCTTCCACGGCCGGACGTATGGCTCCGTTTCGCTGACGGCGTCCAAGGCGAAGTACCACGCCGGTTTCGGCCCGATGCTGCCGGGCATCTTCCATGCCCCGTTCGGCCATGTCGCCGACCTCAAGTGGTTTGATGAGGTGCTGTTCGAGCGCCTCGTGCCGCCGACCGAAGTGGCCGCCATCATCGTCGAGCCGATCCAGGGCGAGGGCGGCTATGTCGTCCCCGAGGACGGCTTCATGCAGGGCCTGCGGCGCATCTGTGACGAGCACGGAATCCTGCTGATTGCCGACGAAGTCCAGGCCGGCGCCGGTCGCACCGGCAAGATGTGGTCCATTCAGAACTGGGAAGTGGAGCCGGACATCCTCGTCACTGCCAAGGGCATCGCCAGCGGCATGCCGCTGAGCGCATTCGTCGCCCGCGAGTCGCTGATGATGCAGTGGGGCCCCGGCGCCCACGGCACTACATACGGTGGCAACCCGCTCGCCTGCGCCGCCGCGCTCGAGACGATCAAGCTGCTCGAAGGCGGCCTGATGGACAACGCCGCGGCGCGCGGTGCCGAGCTGATGACGGGTCTTCGGGCTGTGCAGGCGCGGTTCCCGGCTGTGGTTAGGGATGTCCGCGGCATCGGCCTGATGATTGGCGTGGAATTCGACTCGCATGAGCGGGCGGCGGCCGTTGAGTGGGCCTGCTTCCAGCGCGGACTGCTCGTCCTGGAGGCCGGCAAGACGGTCCTGAGACTTGCCCCGCCGCTTGTCATCACGGCCGACGAAGTGGCCGTGGGCCTGAAGCTGTTCGGCGAGGCGGTCGCAGAGATCGCCGCGCAGGCATAGGGCAGGCCAGACAACCGCTAGTCTTGCTGGGCGGGGCCAGCGGGTCTCTCTGGCCGGCGCTCCCAAGGGCGCGACGAATTGTTCCGTTCTAGTGGTGGGGCCACTCTTACGGAAGGCGTGCAACCACTGGTGCGGCAGAGGGCGGACAGGATGCGGGGAGCGTTGTGGTTTGAGCGCGGATCCGGGCTCGAGCTGCAGGCGTTCCGGGTCGGCGGCCGGCCCAGTTGCGCCTCCAGCCGGACGCGGCACGCGGAGTCCTTTCATAAGAATGCTGGGCCCATTCTTTCGCAAGAAGTTCGAGATCGCAGCTCGCCGCCCGCCCTCCCGGGTTTGCCCGACTGATCACCGGCCGATAGTGGTGCGGTCTTCAAACAACCTGTACTACTAATCAGCAGACTAGAAGCACCTCCAACGTCGACACATATTCGCAGTCGCGTGATACTCCGTATAACGGCTCTGCAGTTGGGCCGAACCGGGCAGAACTGCCATGGATCAAGGATTGACAGCAGTCGCGGCGAAGGAGCCCGGTCGGACCTTACGCTTCAGTCGAACGGCTCGCGAATTGACCTTGCGCGAGGCGGCGAAGACATGCGGCATGTCGATGCAGTACGTGAACAACATCGAGCAGGGCTCCCGACCGAATGTGTCCGGGCACTCCTACGAAAGCTTGGGCAGGGTTATGGATTGCCCGTGAGTGTCGTGGACAACCTTCTGCTTCGAGCGAGGATCATGTCCGCACTCGAACGCCGCGGATTGGACTCGGTGCAGCAGGCAATGGCGTGGAAACGGCTGGAGTCCGTTCTTATCGAACTCGGGGTAGACATCCAGGAGGGCGTGCGCAAGATGGTCGCAACGCTGTACGGCGGGTGAGTGCCAAGACAGCGCTGTCGGAGAGCGAGCTGTTGGCCACCGCACGGCACTTCTGGAGGAGGCATGTGTAGCGCTACCCGTAATGCGAAGGTCACCTCGATGCGCGACGCCGTCGCCGCCCTCATCCACGACGGCGACGTCGTCGCCATCGAAGGCTTCACGCACTTGATCTGTTTCGCGGCCGGGCACGAGATCATCCGACAGCGCAAGCGCGACCTCACCCTGGCCCGCCTCACACCGGACCTGATCTACGACCAGATGGTCGCGGCGGGCACGGCCCGCAAACTCGTGTTCAGTTGGCTTGGCAATCCGGGCGTCGGTGGGCTGCATGCGATCCGCCGACGCGTCGAGGATGCCGCTCCTGCCGGCGAGGATCCGGCGCCGCTCGAGCTGGAGGAATACAGCCATTTCGGCATGGTCGGCCGATATACGGCCGGCGCTTCGAATTTGCCCTTCTTCCCGCTGCGGTCGTACTTCGAGACGGACCTGCCCAAGGCGAACCCGCTGATCCGGCCGATCAAGTCGCCATATGGCGACGAGACGGTGTATGCGGTCCCGCCGCTCAAGCCGGACGTCACGGTCGTGCACGCCCAGCGAGCCGACGCGAACGGCAATACCCAGATGTGGGGCCTGCTGGGCTGCCAGAAGGAAGCAGCATTTGCGGCGGAGCGGTTGATCGTTGTCGTCGAGCAGCTGGTGGATGAGTCGGTCATCCGGGCCGACCCGAACCGCACCGTTATCCCGGGTCTGATCGTGGATGCGGTCGTGGTGGAACCGTGGGGCGCCCACCCTTCCTATGTTCAGGGCGCCTACGACCGCGACAACCACTTCTACCGCGATTGGGACGCGATCAGCCGGGAGGCCGCCACGACTCAGGCCTGGCTGGACGAATGGGTTTACGGCATCAGCGGTCGAGCTGAGTACGTGGCCAAGCTCGGGGCTGAAAGAGTGGCCGGGCTACGGCCTTCGGGCGAGGCACCGTCCGGTTCCGTCGACTACGGGGTTTACAAGTGAGCGAGCCGCGACCGGTCGAGGCCGCCGGGCCCATTGCCTCGGGGCCCATTGCCTCGGGGCCCATTGCCTCGGTGCCTGTCGCCCCGGGCCACGTCGCCCCGGCGGCTCCCGCGTTCTCCAAGTCCGAGATGATGATCGTGGCTGCGGCCCGCGAGTTGGCCGGCCAGCGCGTCTGCTTCGTCGGCGTGGGGCTGCCGAACATCGCCGTCAACCTGGCCCGCCTCACCGTCGCGCCCACCTTGGAACTGGTCTACGAGTCGGGCGCGTTCGGGGCCAAGCCGGCCCGACTGCCGCTGTCGATCGGTGACCCAACCATCGTCACCGGCGCCACCGCCGTAGTCTCGATGTTCGAGCTGTTCAGCTTCTATCTGCAAGGCGGGCTGGTTGACGTGGGGTTCCTCGGAGCCGCCCAGATCGATCGCTTCGGCAACATCAATAGCACCGTCATCGGTGGTTACGAGCACCCGAAGACGCGCCTTCCAGGTTCCGGCGGGGCATGCGAGATCGCCATCAACGCCCGCCAAGTCTTCGTGATCATGCGCCAGTCGAAACGCTCCTTCGTGGACCATATCGACTTCCGGACGTCGCCCGGCAACCTCGGCGGGGCGGAGTCGGCGGCCAGGATCAGGCGCGAGCAAGGTTGGCTGGGCAGCGGTCCTTCGGTCGTGGTGACGGACTTGGGTATCTACCACTTCGATGAGACCGGCGAGATGCGCCTCGACTCGATTCACCCTGGCGCCACGCTTGCGCAGGTCCGCGAGACGGTCGGCTGGGAGCCCAGGGTGGCCGACCCGCTGGCCATCACCCCCGAGCCCACGCCCGAGGAGCTGCGCCTGATCCGCGAGCAACTCGACCCTGAAGGCGCCTACAGGAAGTAGGGGAGCGGGTCCGCGGACCCTGGGGCCCGAACGCGTCGGCGGCGTGGCCGTTCCATCCAGCCCGGCCGGCCTAGTGCCGCGTCGCCTCGAGGCCGCCGCGGACCACCATCACGGGGCAGCGCGCGTGGCGGACCACATAGTCCGAGACGCTACCGATGAAGAAGCGGCTGACACCGCTGCGGCCGTGTGAGCCGACCACGATCAGATCCACGCCTTCGGAATTGGCGGCGGCCACGATTGCCTCGCCCGGCTCGCCCTCCCAGACCAGGAACGTGGCATTGGCGCCGGCGGCCTTGGCGCGCTGGACGACGGCTTGGGCCTTCGTGGTGAGCGAATCGCGCGAATCGGCGACGGCCGTGTCCGCCGGAGCCTCGGACGGGCGAGACGAGGTGCCGAGGACGCTGACCACGAGAAGTCGCGCCTCCACCTGGGTGGCAAGGTCGATCGCCTGCTCGCTGGCAGGTTCCGACGCGGGCGAGCCGTCGATCGCGAGCAGTATCGTTTCGATGGGGGACATTGGATGTGCGCCATCACCTGTGCGCCCGGCCGATCCGCTTAATTGCCGCCGACCTCGGTAGTTGGCAAGCCTGGACACGGACGGATGGAGGGCCAAGTGACGTCCGGCCCGTTCCGGCGGGTCCAAGGTCCCCGGCACCTGAAATCGCGCAGGGGCCCACAGGGCCTTTGGCGACGCCGGACTCACCCGGCCGGAGCTGTTCTGTCCCGCGCCAACGTCCCCTGAGCGCAGCGACGCTGGGCCTGACTCCCTGCTAGTCTCCAAGTGATGACCGCCACGAATTCGCCCGCGAACCCCAGTCGAGACTCGAGCGGCCTGCTCGGCCTTCGCGAAGTCAGCGCGGCCTTGGAGCTCTGGCGGAGCCAGCCCGGGCCAGACGCGCACGCTCAACTGACTGCGGCTTTCGAACGGGTCGTGTCCAGCTCGGGAATGGGGGGCGGACACATTCATCTGGATGCACCGCCCCTGCTGGAGGTCGAGCTGCGGGCGGGCACTCTGGCTGACGAGACGGCCGAATCGGCCGGCCTGCGCACTTACCAGCTCCGCTTCGGTGACCGGGCCCTGGCCACTCTCCAATTGGACGCGCGGCCGGCCTCTGTCTTTGCGGTGGACGAATGCGCCCGCGGCCTGGAGATCGTCATCGGCGCGGCCTGGTCGCGAGCCCGAGCCGGCCAGGCCGCGGACGAACTCGCCGCCATGGACACCGCCACCCGCGGCATCGCCGGCGTCCTGGACCTGG
>JAYVMQ010000260.1:0-4721 GCA_043758855.1 Chloroflexota bacterium | reverse complement strand
GGTGGAAGAACTCGACGGCCACGAACAGAACGCCCATCACCAGCAGGATAAAAGCGATGTTGGGATCGTCTAGCGAGTGGAGGAAGGACTGGATGAAGTCCTCGCTGACCGCGACGGTGATCGCACCCTTCGTGTTGATGACCACCTGACCGCTTGCCGTGGTCACGGTCTGGCCATCGGCCTGAGCCATCACTGCATCGATAGAGTCGGCCGTGCCATTGATGGCCTTGGCCGAGAGCGCTTCTTGGGCCGTGTACGAGTCGGCCTTTTCCACCGTGGAGACAGCCCAAGCGACCGCGTCCGGATGACGCTTCTGGGCGATGCCACGGATCTCCGCAATGGCATCCTTCATGACCTTGTCCGCCTCGGTCTGGCCGTACGTGGCGGCGATGTCGCCACCGCCGGCCGCAACCGGAGAGGCCGCCCCGATGTTGGTGCCGGAAGCCATGTAGGCCAGGTTGGCCGACAGAGTTATGAAGGTTCCGGCGCTGGCCGCTTTGGCCCCCGGAGGCCCCACCCAAACGATCGACGGGATCTTTGAATACAGAGCGGTGTCAATGCGGCTCATCGAGGATGAAGAGCCACCGAGAGTGTCGAGCTGGATGATCACGGCCGCGGCGCCCTCGGCCTCCGCTCGCCTGACGGCTCCACTGACGTAATCGGCCATCACGTCGTCAACGACACCGCTGACCTTCACCACGTAGACCCTGGGCGCGTCAGGAGCGGCGACTACGCCAGACGGCCGTGGTGTTGGCTGGGGCGTGATGATGTAGTCGGCGCCCGACCCACCGGTGCGGGTGTTGCTGACCACGAGCAGGAAGGCGCCGGCGACAGCCAGCGTCGCGCCCAGACGGACGAATGAGAAGGCCGCCCGTCTAAGCCCATCGACCCCCCTCAGCCCGGCGGCGAGCGAGAAGGGACTGGCTCTCGGCGACTTGCGCTGGACGGTCCATGGCAATGCCGCGGTCTCGTCTGGCAGCGGCGGAGTCCGACTATCGCGCGCGAACTCCCACACCAATCGGTCCATCTCGATATCGGATTCGTCTAGTGGTTCGAGGCGGTTCATCTCGCAACCCCTTCCACCGGCTCTATCCGGCGGCGCAACGCCTTGAGCGCGGCGTGGTGTCTCGATTTGACTGTGCCGATCGGGATCTTCAAACGATCGGCAATCTCGGCCAGCGAAAGCTCGCCCCAGTAGCGAAGGACGACTACCATGCGCAACTCATTACTCAGGGCCGACAGAGCGCGCCCTACGGCGTCCCGAGCCAGAGAGGCGCGGAACGGGTCGCCACCCTGGAGATCCATGTCGTCCACGTCGAGCGTCCGACGCTTGCTCAGCTGGCGGAGGCGCGTACGGCAAACGTTGACCAGTATCTGGCTGAACCAGGCGTGGAATCGATCGCGCTCGCGAAGGTCCTTCCAGGCGCGCCAGGCTCGGACCGAGGCCTCCTGGACCGCGTCCTCAGCCTCGGCCGAGTCCGCCATCAGGTAGCCGGCGAGGCGATAGGCCATGGAAAGTTCCGCCTCGAGTGCGGTGACGAAAGCCCTGTCAAAGGCGAGCTCTCGCACCGCTGCCGCTCGAACGGGCGTCCTGACTATTTCGGCGCTCAGGTAGGTTTCCTTCGGGAACATGCCACGCTCTGCTGGCGGCCCGGATGGGTCGCTCATGGGTGTGACTCGCCGTTTGGTTGGAGGGTTCGCTCGAGAATCTCCTGTTCCAGGCTGTGAGCCGGCCAGGACGCCACCCTTGTGGCGCTCACCACTGCATCGAGGGCGAGTTGGCTCCAGGTCTCCATCCTGTCGTAGACGTTCCTGAGGACGACGATCGGCTGAAACGACCCGCTGAGCTTGTGCGTTTCGCGGACGCCTACCTCTCGACCGGCAGCGTCGGCCAGGTAGACGACGCCCAGGTGATGGACGCCGACATCAACAGTGTCGTCGTTTAGCAACCCCAAGAACACGAACTCGGGCAGGAAGTCCGCCTCCAGCTCCTCTCGCCACTCGCGAGCCAGCCCTCCGAGGATCGAGTCGTCACCTGGGTTCAGGTGGCCACCCACGCCGATCGTGTAGTGGTCATGCAGCCGGGCGTCCCCCCCGGCCTTGGTTCTCTTCATCAGGAAGATGCGATCGCCATCCCGTAGCACGAGGTAGGGAATGATCTGCTTGAGGGATCGGTCCGACTCCGCCGCGGGCCGCGGGAAATACCCCCCCGCGGTCCGGGCTCGATCCAAGATCTCGGCGACACCATCGCACTTCATCCCCAACCAGGCGGCGACATCGCCCAGCAGCACGTCCCGTGGTACCGCGTAGACGAGTTCCGCGGCCGCGTCGAGCTCTCTCATTCCCGGTCCGGGTTCGCGAGCCTTCGCCGAGCGGAGACAAAGCGCGCAAGCAGCGCCTCCGAGTCAGGCCCACCCTCGCGCTCCAGTTCGGCGATCCACGCGTCGATGGCGACCCGAACATCGCGCAGACGGGCCGCGATGGCCGCCGAGTTCGTCGCGGCGATGCCGGCTCCCATCGACGGGTCGCCTCGGGCGAGCCGCGTCATGCCTGCCCAGCCCGTGGCCGCCAGCGCTTCGGCCGCTCGCCAGTCCTCATGCTCGGACTCGAGGGGTCCGCCCGCCACCGCCTCCGCCAGCGCCGCGGAAACGATAAGTGGCATGTGGCTAATGGCCGCCACCGCGTTGTCATGGGCAAGGGCGTCCATTGGCACCTGGATCGCACCGCAGGCCTCGACCAATTCGCTGATCCGCTCGCCGTCGCTGAGCCGCGCATATCGGCCGCTAACCGTGACCCAAGGCCGGTCGACGAACAAGTCGGGCATCGCGGCGGCGTAGCCGCTTGCTTCGCGGCCGGCCATCGGATGGCCGCCGATAAAGGGCAACCCGACGGCATCGGCACGAGCCACGATCCTCGCTTTGGCGCTGGCCACATCGGTCACGGTGCAATCCTCGGAGATCGCGCCGCGCATGAGGCCACTGAGCTGATCAACCAGATCCAGGCAGGTCAGCGGTGGCGCGGCCAGGATCACAATCTCGGCATGGCGGATCGCATCTTCGAGAGTTGCCGCGGCCGTGTCGATCGCGCCGTCCACGAGAGCCTGACGCAGCGGCGCCGCACTCCGACTCCAGGCAGTTACGTGCCACCGTCCCGGCCCATTCCGTTCGTGGAGGGCCCGAGCGATGGAGCCGCCGATCAGTCCCAATCCAACAATAGAAACTCGCACCACTCAATTATGGCCGGGCCGAGGGCGCTTGGTAGACTGAGGGCGGAACGGCATAGTTGGGCTCTGGCGCCGTATCGATGGTTGCGGCCCAAAACGTCGTCGGCCTGTGAGGCCGGCCCGACCAGGGAGCCCCTGAGCGCGTAGCACCACTCGAACGGATTAGTGCGCACTTGGCGAATCGTCGATTAGAATGCAATTCGCTTCGATCGAGACGGGCCACCCAGGTGCCCGGCGCTCTGCCGCCAAAGAGGGCAAGATGACCGAACCGTACGGCGAGACACGACCCATTCGAGTGCTTCTCGTCGACGACCACCAGCTTCTCACCGGAGCTCTGTCGCAGATGCTCGCCCGCGAACCGGACATCATCGTGGCCGGCGTCGCGGGCAGCGTCGCAGAGGCGAAGGCGATGGCCCGCGAGCGTCTGGATGTCGTCCTGATGGACTATCGGCTGCCCGACGGCACCGGCGCCGAAGCGACTCGCGCCATCAAGGCCCGCTGGCCCGCCGCGCGGGTGGTGATGCTGACCGCCCTAACTGACGATGAGACGGTCCTGGAATCGATCCAGGCCGGGGCAGACGGCTACCTGACGAAGGATCGGGCTATCGACGAAGTGGTGAGTGCGGTGCGGGCCGCCTACGCCGGCGAGACGCTGCTGCCACGGTCGGTAATCGTCGGCATCGCGCAGCGTGTGGCCGCGGCCCGCGAGCGTGGCACCGAGCGACGCCAGATCGAACCCCTCACCCCCCGCGAGATGGAAGTGCTCAAGGCGCTGACCGAGGGTCTAGCCACGCCCGAGATTTGCGAGCGCCTTTACATTGCGCCGAACACACTCCGAACTCACGTCCAGAACATCATGGGCAAGCTGCGGGTCCACTCCAAGCTCGAGGCGGTCGCTTTCGCATTGCGCCACCGCCTAGTCGAGCCGCCCAAGTCGGACGACAGCCTCTTCTAGTCGCTCCCCGCAACAAAGCCCAGTTCCCCCTGGCCGATTCTCGCGCAAGACTCCCTTAGGAGAGCTGGCGGCGGCCTCCTGTGCGACGCTGAAGACCGCGGCGTTCGTCGCCTGTCGGCGAGGCACCTGTCGGGATATCGCGTCGCGAGAAGGTCCGACGTTCCGAAATTCGCCGGTCATCGTGAAGCGACTTGCCACACCTGGGACATTGCCGCTCTTCCGCGAACAGACTGGCCAGCGGAACTGTCGCCCAGATAGTCCGTGCACATGAGAAGCAGGCGAGTCGTGGCATGGCACTGATGCTATAGCACCGCCGGCCGCAATCAATCCACCATCTGTCGCCGATTCCGGGGCTCCGATCGAGGCAGCCCAAATACGCTGGATGCACGATGCCCGATCTGGCGTCTGCCACAACACGGAGAGGCCGCGTCCATCGACGCGGCCTCTCCGTTTGCAGAACCACATGCGAGTTACGCCTCGACCGCCTCGAGAGCGTGCTTGACCTCTTCGGCCGGATACTCGTAGTCCTCGAGCTGGCCCGAG
>JAYVMQ010000259.1:0-6595 GCA_043758855.1 Chloroflexota bacterium | reverse complement strand
GCAACCGCTTCCTCACGGCCATCATCAAGGGCCAGCCGAATCAGTGGGCCATCAGGGCCGGCAACGCGCAGTCCGGCGGTCTGTCCACCTACTACAGCGGACCGCGTCCCAATGTCTCGGGCTACAACCCGATGCACAAGGAGGGCGCCATCATCCTCGGAATCGGAGGCGACAACAGCAAGAGTTCCGCCGGAACCTTCTACGAAGGCGTGATGACCACCGGCTACCCGTCCGACGCGACGGAGAATTCGGTCCAGGCCAACATCGTCGCAGCCGGCTACGGCGGCGGCGGCACGGGCACCACCTACTACTCCATCAACAACGTCAACAGCGGCAAGGTGATGGACGTTCAGCAGCCGAACACGTCTTCGGGCGCCAAGGTCGGCCAGTACGCGTGGAACGGCAACTTCTGGCAGGAGTGGTCGTTCGTCGCCACGAGCGGCGGCTACTACAACATCATCAGCCGCAACAGCGGACTATGCCTCGACGTCAACGGCAACTCGACCGCGGACGGTGCGGGTATCATCCAATGGACCTGCAACGGTCAGAACAACCAGCAGTTCCTTTGGAGGGCCAGCGGCAGCAGCTTCCAGGTTGTGGCTCGTCACTCCAGCAAGTGCGTCGACGTGGTGGGCTCTTCCACCGCGGACGGCGCTCTGCTCGAGCAGCGAACCTGCACCACCGCCAACAACATGTTGTGGTCGCGCACAACTCGGTAGACAGCGAATCGATCCCAGATATGCGAAGGGCGCCGCATCCAGCGGCGCCCTTCATTTCTGCCTGGATCCGACCCTACGGCCACGTCCCCGCCGAGCCGGCGACGATGTTCGACAAGACGCTCGGCGTTCCGGCCCGACTCACCTGGAGTTGGGCGGAGTGAGATGACGCGTCGGTAACCTGGGGCCATGATTGGGTTGGACCGTAGTGGCCACCGTCCATGATCCAGTCCAGCGAGTCGTTCGGCAGGTAGCTCCCGCCTGTCAATGAGCACGCCACCGAATCGCTAACGGGGTCGGCGTCGGGGTCGGCGTCGGATTCGCGGTCGCGGTTGGAGTTGGGGGAGGGCGCCCCTGCGCGAACAGAGGCGGCGGGCGTCGCTACCGTGGACGCTGCCCGCGCAAAGGCCGGCGTGTCCGTGAGGACCGACTGGTTCGAAATGAGCCAGGGTGCTAAGGAGCGGGCGTCGCCATCCTGGCCACGGTTCCGACCGCCGTTTCCGGCGCGGCGCCATGCCACTCCTCGTGGCCGGGGCGCTGGCCTTGCGGACCAACCTCGGCGTGGGTGTGGACGTTCTTAACTTCCGTGGACATCGTCAGGCTCTTCTTGGCGCAGACCTCGACGCAAACGTTGCAGCCGATGCAGGTCAGATGCTCGATGGACCACATGCGATCCTCGCGCGAAACCGTGATCGCGGCCGCCGGGCATCGTCTTGCGCACAGCATGCAGTAGTTGCACGTCTGCACATCGAACTTGATCGTCCCGCGGGCGCCCTCGAAGCGCGGCCGGATTTCGTACGGGTAACGGAGGGTGGCCGGCTTGGCGAAGAGGTTCCGGATCGCGCGGGGCGCCATTGGCAGTCGGAAAGGATTGGCCAACTCAGCGCTCCGTGCAGCTGATGCAGGGGTCGATGGTCAGGATGATGTTCGGGACGTCGGCCAGGTCGCAGCCCTTCACGAGCATGATCATGGCCGGGATGTTGGCGAACGTTGGCGTCCGCGCCCGGAACCGCTCCAGATACTTCGTGCCGTTAGCCTTGACGTAGTAGACGACCTCGCCGCGGGGCTGTTCCAGCCGGGTGAAGGTTTCGCCCGACGGATTGCCTCGAGGTTTGTTCTCCAGCGGCAGGCCTTCGCCCTTGGGCATCCTTTCGACCATTTGGTGGACGAGGTCGATCGATTGCCTGACCTCCCGAAGCCTCACGACTACGCGGGCCAGACAGTCGCCGGCAGTCTCCAAGACGGGCTCGAACTCGAGCTGGTCGTACAGGTTCTGGCCGGTAAGTCGGGTATCCATGCGGACACCGGACGCACGGGCCATCGGACCGACGGCATCGACTGCTCGCGCGTCTGCCATCGACAGGACGCCAACGCCGGAAAGCCGGTGCCGGATCGACGCGTCTGAGGCAAAGACCTTGGCGGTCTTATCGAATGCCTTGCCTAACTCGTCGAGCCTGGCCACGATCGCGATCAGTTCGGAGTCGGAGATGTCCCGCTTGACGCCGCCGATGCGGTTGACGGAGTGGATGATGCGCCCGCCGGTCGTCTTCTCGAAGATGTCGAGGATCTCCTCGCGCATCCGCCAGCAGTGCATGAAGAGGTTTTCGAAGCCGAAGGCGTCCGCGCCAAGGCCAAGCCAGAGCAGGTGGCTCTGGATTCGTGAGATTTCGGCCCAGATGATTCGCAGCCAGCGGGCCCGATCCGGGACTTCGACGTTCATGATCGACTCGAGCGCCAGGCAGTAGCCCATGCCATGCATGAAGCTGCAGATGCCGCAGATGCGCTCAACGACGAAGCCCATCTCGGTGAACTCGACGCGGTCCACCATGGCCTCCAGGCCGCGGTGGATGTAGCCGATGGTCGGTATCGCGTCAACAACCTTCTCATCTTCGAGTAGGAGGTCCAGGACGATCGGCTCCGGCAGGACCGGATGCTGCGGCCCGAACGGGACGATGGTTCTCTTCATGCCTTCTTGCCCGATGCGGCAGCTGTTGCTGCGGCCGTGGCCTCGAGGCGCGCCCTGACGGCGGCGTGGGAGAAGGGGATCTTGACCGAGGTCTTGTACAGCTGACCCCCGAGGTCCAGGCCGATGCCGGTCACGTTGAGGCCGAATAGTTCGCCCATCTCGTTCTCGTACAGGAACGCCGCGCCAAAGAACTCGGACACGCTCGGGACCTCGTCGGCCGTGGTGACTTGCTCGCGGATCGTCTCGAATTCGAGGTCGTGCGCAAATCCCCAGCTGATTTCGAAAATGTCGGGTGTCGTCTCGTCGGGAGAGGGGACGGTCGTGGCGTTGATGATGGCTAGCCGCCAGCCGTTCTTGTGGTACTCGCCGACTTGGGCGAGAAAACCTTGCTTGTCCATCAGGCGCTCTTCTTTCTCTTCAACTCGAGCGCCCCGATGCCCTTCACGACGCCGTCGATGATGCTCTCCGGTCTGGCGGCGCAGCCTGGAACGTAGACGTCGACTGGCAGCACCTTGTCCACTCCGCCCTGGATGTTGTAGGCCCGGGCGAAGATGCCGCCGGAGCAGGCGCAGGCGCCCACCGCCACAACGACCTTGGGATTCGGCATCTGCCGGTAGAGGTTTTGGATGATGTCGATGTTTCGCTCGTTGACGCTGCCGGTGATGAGCAGGATGTCAGCGTGCTTTGGATTGCCCGTGTTGATGACGCCGAAACGCTCCACGTCGTAGAGCGGCGTCAGGCAGGCCAGGACCTCAATGTCGCAGCCGTTACAGCTCGACGCGTCGTAGTGGAGGATCCAGGGCGATTTGCTGAAGAAGGACACTGGACGCACCTACTTGATAAGGAAGAGCGCCAGGACGTTCCCGCCCACGAGGAGCAGGGTTACGGCCCAGGTTGAGCGCAGGACGAGCTGCCACTTGGCGCGGGAGGTGGAGTTGTCCACGAGAACCTCGGCGCCGTAAATGATGGCAAACGCCAGGAGGCCGAGCGGCACGCTCCAGTTGAAGAAGAGGACGATCAAGGCGGCCAGGATCGCCGACTCATACCAGTGGGCCATCTCGACGTAGGCCAGCAGACGACCCGACATGTCCGAGGTCAGACCGCTGACAAGCTCCTGATGGGCGTGATGCGAGGTCGAGATGTCAAAGGGCGATTTGCGTAGCTTGATCGTGGCCACGAACGCGAAGGCGAGCAGGATGCCGGGTAGCTTGGGTGCGACCATCACGGCCGAGCCGAGCACGCCGCCGTAGGAACTTTCGCCGGTGACCTTGGATATCGCGGCCAGCATCAGGATGAAGAAGGGCTCCGAGGCGAGGAGCACGATCAGTTCGCGCTCGGCGCCGACGAAGCTGTACGGCGAGTTGACCGAACCCGCCGCCAGGACCAGGAAGAGCGCGGCCAGGGCAAACACGAACGCCACGAAGATCAGGTCCGTGCCACCGAGCAGCATTGCCCCGGTCGCGGCCATGAAGCCGACGTGGCCCAGGAGGAGTGGCTCGGCGATGGGGTTGACCTGGCGGGCGTCCTTTTGCAGAAGCTTGCCGAGGTCGTAGAAGGGTTGGAGCAGGGGCGGCCCGACGCGGCTTTGCATTCGAGCGCTGGTGATTCGATCCACTCCGGCCAGCAGGCCGCCGAAGACTGGTGCCAGAAAGATGAAGAGGACGCCGTACACGACGGGGTTCAAATTCATCAGCGGACCACCATCCCGACCGTGAGCAGGGCGACGAGGAGGATCCCGCAGAGGAGCGTGCCGGTGCGGAAGACCAGGTTGCCGTTGACCACGCCTTCGAGGTAGTAGTTGCGGAGAGTCACCGTGCGGGCCCCACCGAGGGCCGCCCCCATGACCCCAGCTGAGGTGACGGGCCGGCCGGCCGCGTAGAAGTCGGCCATGTCGTAGCGTTTCTGGCGTGACGCCCAGAGCGCGAGGGTCGGCAGGAAGAGTAAGGCGACGATCATCGTCACTAGCACCACCGGCTCGACGCGCAGGAAGGCCACGGAAGTGCCCTTGAAGGTGGCCAGAGCCTGTGGTCCGACCACCTGCTCGGAGATGACGCCGATTAAGGCGGCGACGACGATGACGCCGACGGCCAGGATCGTCTCGGAGAGCCACTCGAAGCGTGAGACGCGTCTCTCGATAGTTCGCTCATGCTCGGTCACGGGCCTCATCGCGAGGACTTTGATGAGCAGTTTGCCCCAGTAGAAGATCGTCAGCGAGCTACCAAAGGCCATGATCACAAGCAGAGCCGCGCCCTGCCCGCCGGGGATATCGAGGAAGGCCCGGATGGCCGTCCACTTGGCCACGACCACGCCGAACGGGGCGATGAACATGCCCGAGATGCCAATCAGGGCCAGCACGCTGACCTTCGGCAGTCTGCTCAGCAGGGCATCGAAGTTTTCCATGTCTTTCGTGTAGAACCTGTTCTCGATCGTGCCCACGACGAGGAAGAGGAGCCCTTTCGCTATGGCGTGGAAAATGATGATCATCACGCCGACCCAGATCAGCTCCGGCGACCCGAGGCCGGCACAGCCGACAATCAGACCCAGGCTGCCGATGGTGGAGTAGGCGAGGACCTTTTTGGTGTTCTGCTCAGTCACGCCGACGAGCGAGACGAACAGGAAGGTCAGCATGCCCGTGAACGCCACCAGAGTGCCGAGGTTGGATCCGGCGATAGCCGGCGAGAGTCGCAGCAGAAGGAAGACACCGGCCTTGACCATGGTGCTCGAGTGGAGCAGGGCCGAGGTGGGCGACGGGGCGTACATCGCGCCCAGCAGCCAGCGCGAGAACGGCATCTGAGCGGCCTTCGTGAGCCCGGCGAGACAGAGCAGAGCCAGTGCCGGCAGGAGCGCGGCGGTGGCGGGTCCGGCCGTCAGCTTGGCGAGATCCAGGCCGTCGGGCTGGCCGGTGAGCATCAGGATCGCGATCGAGAAGCCAAGCCCGCCCAGCATGTTCATGTTCAGAGCGTCGAAGGCGTAGCCGATCGTTTCCTTGGTCCGCGTGTAGCCGATGAGGAGGAACGAGCAGAGGGTCGTGATTTCCCAAAAGACCTGCATGAGCGGCAGGTAGTTGGAGGTCACCAGGCCGAACATGGCCCCCAGGAAGACGAATAGGAGGGCGAAGAAGATAGTTCGGCGGCCTTTGATCATCGGGCTGGAGCGGTGGAATCCCCTCATGTAACCCAGCGAGTGGATACAGATCAGGCTGCCCACGATGCCGATGATCAGCACCATGACCATCGATAGGCGGTCGAACCAGAAGAGCCGCCCCGGCTCGAGCTCCGGCATCTTGCCGGCGAGTTCAAGGTAGATGGCTATGGCGAGCTGGCCCAGGACCAGGATTGGGGCCAGTATGCGGCGGTGCTGGATGCTGACCGCCACCACGAAGGCGGCAACCGCGATTTCCACGACCAGCAGCGATCGGCCCAGAGTCAGGCCGTTTGGGGGGTCGAAGAAGACGGCGTTGCCGTTGCCGAAGGTTACGGCGGTGGCGATCGAGGCCCCGGCGACCACTAGGCCGGCCAGGACGACAATCACGTTCCGCAGGTTGCCGTTGCGGACACCGAGGAGCAGGCCGCCAGCCAGAAGTGGGAAGGCGACGAGGAAAACGATGAGAGAACCCATCGTCTAGTGGATCACCTGCACGAGGTGGTTTACCTCGTAGGCCAGCACTTCGGGCGCCACGGGCTTGTCCATGAACCGCTGCACAGGCATCCACTCGTGGTGGTCCTGGCTGTCGCGTTCTCCGGCGGTGAGATGCTCGTCTATGCGACTGAGCATGATCAGGGGTAGCGCGGGGTTTTCACTGGCAAGCCAGCGTGCAAGGTCGAAGCCGGCCGTGGCTCCGTCCAGCATCGCTTCGAGCACCACAAGGTCGGGAGTCTCGCGGCCGATGGCCGCTCGTGCCTCGGACGTGGTG
>JAYVMQ010000258.1:0-6786 GCA_043758855.1 Chloroflexota bacterium | reverse complement strand
GCCCGGCAAGACTTCAACCTCGCCATCCGCGGCGGATTCGATCCCCAGGTCTCGGACGAGACGCAGTTCGGGCTGGTCGTAGCTGGCCACCAGACGCGGGTTCTCGCCCAGGGCCATCTCCCACTCCGCACGCTGGGCGATGAACTTGGCCCGCGGAAAGGCCCGCGATCCATCGGCCCGCAGGACGCCGCCGGCGTGGTCGTAGTGGAGGTGGCTTACGGCAATGGCGTCCACGGAATCGGCGGAGAACCCGGCCGCCTCAAGAGCCGGCAAGATCCAAGGACCCTCGTAGCGACGCATCTGGCGGCCCTTGTCGTTGATCCGTTCGCCGATCCCGGTCTCCACCAGGACCCGTCCGGCAGACGTCTCGATGAGGAGGCAGTTGAGGGCCTGGATGATTCGGTGATCGGCGTCGATCTCATCGGTGACCAGATCGTTCCACATCATTCGCGGCACGACACCCAGCAGTGCCCCGGCGTCGGAGCGGAAACGGCCGGCCTGGATCAGGGCGATGCGCGTCCCACCGCCAAGTTCGGCCGACCAGTGGACGGCGTCGTTCATGGTCGTCACCGAGTCGTCGCCTCCGGTACTGCTTCATCAAGGCCGCCAGGAACCGGCTCAGGTCCGTTTCCACGCCCGCCGTTGAAGTCCTCATGAAACGCCGAAACGGTCGGTTCCGACTGGCCCTGGTACTTCGAACCAAGACCGGCCGAGCCGTACGGCCGATCTACCGGGCTCGACATCTTCAGGAAGCTGATCTGCCCGATCTTCATTCCGAAGTACAGCGCGATCGGCAGGCCGGCAACGTTGGAGAGCTCGAGAGTCAGGGTGCCCTTCCAACCCGGATCGACGTATCCGGCGGTGGAATGGATGAGCAGCCCGAGCCGACCCAGCGACGACTTGCCTTCCAGGCGAGCGACGATGTCATCCGGCAGCTCCACCCATTCGATCGTCTGGCCGAGTACGAATTCACCGGGATGGAGGATGAACTGCTCGTCATCGGCCACAGTCAACAACTCAGTCAGGTTCGGTTGCTGCGACCTGACGTCGATATAGGCATAGCGGCTGTTGCGGAAGACTCGGAAGCTGCGATCGAGGTGGAGGTCCACCGAGGACGGCTGCAGGTCGGCAGGATTGTAGGGCCGGATCCGAATACGATCGGCGGCCAGCGAGGAGGCGATGTCGCGATCTGACAGAACGCTCACTTTACGGCCGCCCCGCTCTCTCGCTGAGAATACAGATTGTCCACCTCGCGCTTGAGCGTCTCGAGATCCTCAAAGCTCTGGTAGACGCTGGCGAAGCGGATGTAGGCGATCTGATCGAGCGTTCGCAGCTTGTCCATCGCCAGCTTCCCGATCTCTGACGAATCCACCTCTGTCACCCCGCCGGAGCGGAGTTGAACTTCGATCTGCTCGGCGGCCTGCTCGGCTGCGTCGTCCGGGACTGGTCGTCGTGTCAGCGCCTTGCGGAAGCCCGAAAGTAGCCTCTCACGGTCGAAGTCCTGCCGAGTGCCGTCGCGCTTGACTACGCTCAGGCGCGGTGCCTCGATCCGCTCGTAGGTCGTGAAACGCGCTCCGCAGGTCTCACATTCGCGCCGACGGCGAATGCTGGCCTCGTCGAGATCGCGGGAATCGATCACTCGCGTCTCTCGCTCGCTGCACCGCGGACAACGCATTCGATCCGTCCTCCTCCACCGCTCCCTTGCATCAGGAGAATAGCACCGCCTGCCCGCCGCCCAGTTTGGGGCGTCAGCCGTTCCGGCTGCGCGACCTCGGCACGGCAGCGACGTGCCCCGAGGCGGCGTCGGCTATCTCGCGTGCCCGCGTTTTGACGGCCTCCCGAGCATGGAGCAGGTTCAGGTAGCCTCGCTTAACAGCTGTCTCTCCCTCGGCCTGGCCATCCTCCCTGGCATCAAGCATCAGCATTCGGCCGTGTTCGATGAGGTCCACTGCCCGTTGAGCACGCTCGATCTCGGAGGCGAACGTTGGCGTTCCGGCGGCCCGGAGTGTGTGCTTGTCGATCTGCCCAGCTTCTCGGGCGTAGTTTCGGAGCGCCTCGGCAGCGGCCCGGAGACTGGCCACGCTCGCCTCCGGATTGGCTTTCCGGCGGCGCAATTCGTCGATAAGTTCGCCCAATTCGGCCAGCGACACGTCCACACGGCGGGCGATATCCAGAGCGGCGCGGCCATAAGCAGCGTCGCGTCGCAACTCGCCACCCACCACGAAGACGCGCCACAACAAAAAGAGAATGGGCAGGGCAAGACCGAAGAAGACGATCAGCGGCATGATCACACTGCTCGACATGGCCGATCCTCAGCCCCGATGGTCTCGATGGTCTCGATCTCCGAGGCAAGCCGGCGAAGTGATCGCCAGTCGGCCCCGAGGAACGACAGACTCACTGTAGCGGCTCGGATGCCGATCGGCGAGCCCGGTCAGGGCGTTCTCCGTCGGGGCACGGCCTTGTAGTTCGTCGCCGGACCGGGAGCAGCACCGAGCCGGCCCGCCACTCGTACACCTTGCGGCGCCCGTGGGACGTCCGCTCGATCAGGTGCCCGCCACTCTTCCGGCTGATCGCCCGAACTGGAAACCAGCCTGACGGATCGAATGATCGCCCCCGGCTCAGCCTCACGGATCATGTCGTAGACCGTGAGCGCGGCCACGGCAGCGGCAGTGAGCGCCTCCATTTCGACGCCGCCCGGACCAATGGTGGCCGTCTCGGCACGAATGCGGATCGCGCTGGTGGCTCGGTCTGGGACGGCGTTGACCAGCAGTTCGGTCAGAGCGATGAAATGGACCAGCGGCACCAACTCCCCCGCCCTCTTGCCTGCCATGACGCCCGCCAGCTCAGCCACACCCAGGACGTCGCCCTTGAGATTTGTGCCGTCGATGATGGCGCTCAGCGTCGCCTGGGAGACGGCGACCTCGGCCTCCGCCACCGCGCGACGCGGGACCACTGGTTGGTTCGTTACGTCGCTCATGCGCGGACGCGCCATCCTTCCAACACGGGCGGAACGACGCCGTTCCGCCCGTGAGTTTTCGTCAAATCCAACGCTGCCCGGCTTCACATTTGGGGACATGACAAAGTCCCGTCAACGGTCTCAGCGACCACGGAACCGGCCCTTCTTGAGCTGGCCACCGGCCGTAAGTTCGCGTTGTTGTCCCTCGACTCTTTCGCGGACCATGCGTGCGGCCGCTCGGCGAGTCATCAGAACCGGCCCATCATCGCTTCCGCTGACCAGCATTGCGTCTAGACCTGTCCGCTCCAGGACCTCCAGCGCAGCCCACAGATCCGAGTCTCGAGCGGCGCTGGGAACGGATCCGATGGGCACCATTACCTGCTCAGTATGTGTGTTGGGCCATGCCCGTCGTGGAACCCTGCGGATCTGAGCCGTACCGATGAGTCCGAGCAGCTCCGCGCCACGCTCAACCAGCGCGGCCGTGCCGGTGCGCTCCGCCAGATACTCGCCGGCATAGACATCGAGTGTCAGTTGGGGCGGGATACGGGCGGGATCGGGGTCTTCAGCGTCGGCCACGCGCAGTCCCGTCACAAGACTCTGAAGCTGTGAACGTCGGTCCAGGACCTTACTCGATCCGGCGATCAGCCAACCAGCCACGCCCAAAGTGAAGCCGGCCGTGACATAGCCGTAGAACGCCACAAAGACTCCCGTGGCGACAAGTGAGAGGCCCGTGTATCGGCCCAACCTGACGGCAGTCGCCGCCGCGGCTACCTCGTCATCTGTCTTACGCCAGGCGATTGCATGCACGACTCGGGCTCCATCGAGTGGATAGCCGGGCACAAGATTAATACCGCCGAGGAAGCCGTTGAAGAGCGCCAGGATGAAGGTCACGAACTGCAGCGCTTGGAGTGCCAGAGGAGCTGAGTTCATATCTAGCGGACTGACGGCCAAAAAGAGCGTTATGCCGCCGAAGAAGAGCAACAACAGGAAGCTGAGGGCGGAGCCGGCAACTGCGACACGGAACTCCTGGCCTGGGTTCTTGGGCTTGATTTCCATGGCGAAAGCGCCGCCGATCAGCTGTATGACCACGGCCGGGGTGCGCATCCCGTTCCGACGGGCCACAGCCACATGAGCAAGCTCATGAACGGCCACCGACACGAAGACCAGCAACGCCGTGACGATGGACGTGCCCCAGGCCCAGGCCAGATTCCAGCCCGCCGGGGACGACGCCTGAGCGTTCAGGTCTGTGCTGAAGATGACCGCGATGAAGGCCAAGATGATGATCCAACTCCAGTGAGCCCGGACCTCCGTGTCGAAGATCCGGCCCAACGGCACGCTCCAGCTCATGATTGGGCCTGCCCCACAGCCGCTGGCGACTCGGCTGGTTCGCGACCGAGTCGGCGGGCTCCGAGGGCGACCCCAAGAGCCAGCAGCAGCACGGCCAAGGCTATGGCAACGCTCGTCTCTGTCCAGAACTGGTCGGGGAAGAGTTGAACGAGCCGCTCAGTCCGAGGATCAAACATGTAGGTCCCAGGCGGGAAGAAAATGACGTGGAACAGCTCGAAGGTCTGCTCGAAGAACAGCGCGAACGCCACGCCGACCACGATCACCCCCCCAACCAGGACCGTCGCCCCGGTCCCGACGGCTCGCCAGAACCACCGCCGCCCCCGGCTGGCAAACCCGAGCGCAACCAGAAGGACCGTCGCCGCCAGCGACACGAGGCCCAGAGTCATGACGACCGTTCGCACGTCCACCATGTGGCTCTGTTCTCGCGGCTCCAGCACGACAGCGCCGTTGACCTTGGCGGCGAAGTCAGGCGGTCCAAAGACGAGGTCCGAAAGAATGCTGCCGGTTACCTGGTGGACCTGAGCCGGCGTGTAGCCGGTTATGCGCACCACGTCACTCCGATCCTGGTCGAAACCAACCCAAACAGGATTGAGAAAGAGCACGACGGCGGCGCCAATGATCACGCAGGGCGTGGCGATGGCCGCGATTACAGCGGCGATTCGTTGGGCAAGGCGGAGATTCATGACGCCATCGTACCGCCCCGACGGCTCCCGCCTCTGTCCGGGTCGGTCGCCCGGGCTACTGGGCAGCCGAACCGAGGGCTGCGGCCTCGCGCCGGACGATCGCCCACACCAGATCGAGATCCGAATCCTCGATCCGAAGGTTCGAGACGTTGAGCCGAATGGTGAACCGGTCGTTGAGCCTCGTGTGAGACAGAAAGGCCCGGCCGGTGCGGGTAACGGCGTCCATCAGACGCAGGTTCAACTCGTCCAACCGCTCGGCGACCTCGGGCTCTTCCTCACGTGCGGCCAGCTCGGCCGGTCGAAATCGGAAGCAGACCAGCGAGAACGGCACCGGCGCCATCAGCTCGAAGTCCGGATCATTCTCGATCCATAGCTTCAGCCGGGCGGTCATCTCAAGATGATGCCTGATGCGCCGCCGCAGGCCATCCAAACCGAAGTAGCGCAGGTGCATCCAAATCTTCAGAGCCCTGAAGCGGCGACCAAGCGTCGGGGTGTACTCGTTGTAATCGCGAATCGGGCCCTCGCGATCCAGGGTGCGCAGGTATTCCGGCACCAGGCTGAAGGTGTCGCGCAGCACGTCCATGCGCCTGGTCAGGAGCAGCGACGCGTCAACCGGCACGAACCACCACTTGTGGGGGTTGGTCACGACCGAGTCGGCCAGTTCCCAGCCCCGGAACGGATCCCGTAGGTCTGGCAGCATGGCCACGGCGCCGGCATGCGCGGCGTCAACATGAAACCACAGCCCCTCTCGCGCGGCAATGCACGCCATCTCGGCGATCGGATCCACCGATGTGGTTGACGTGGTCCCAATCGTGCCGACCATTGCGATCGGCCGACGGCCGGCCTCCCTGTCGGCCGCTATGGCTTCCTCGAGGGCATCGATACGCAGTTCGAACCGATCGTTTGTGGGGATCTTTACCAGCCCGGACTGGCCCAGACCGAGCTGCATGCAGGCCTTTTCGATCGACGAATGCGCCTCGGCTGATGCGTAAACGCGCAATTGCGGGACGTCGCTCCGGCCGGCTATACCCTTCGCCGAGGCGTCGAAGCCGGCCGCCTGGCGAGCCGCCGCAAGGGCCAGCATCGACGAAGTCGAGGCGGTGTCCGTCAGCAAGCCGTCGAATTCGGGCGGCAGACCGATCGCCTGGCGCAGCCAATCCACGACAACTTGTTCCAACTCCGTGCCGGCCGGGCTGGTTCGCCACAGCATCACGTTGGAGTTGAGGACCGCAGTGAGCATCTCGCCGATGATCCCCGGGCCGGACGCCGAACTAGAGAAGTAGCCCAGGAAGCGCGGATGCTGCCAGTGGGTGACGTTGGGCTCGATGAGGCGCTGATAGTCGGCCAGAATGTCGCCCATCGCCTCCGGCGTCTCCGGGGCGCTGGTCGGAAGAAGCGGACGAATCGAACCCGGCTTTATCTCAGGCATTACTGAGCGATCGCAGAGCCCCTCGAGGTAGTCGGCCATGATGTCCACGGCGGCATGGGCAGAAGCACGGAAGCTCGCCGCGTCCATGTCATTGAAGCCCACGAGCTGCTGCTCGTCGAGCGCGGGGGCGTTGGTCGGCCCGTTTGCCGATGCCTGGGTCGTCTCGGAAGCCATGGTGCGGGTCCCGGAATGCGGATCCGACCGCGATTGCGGGCCGAAGATCCAAACCGAGTGTAACCTGGAGGGGCTACAGAGGCCTCGGCGCGGGAGGATGGTCGGGGCGGAGCGATTCGAACGCTCGGCCTCCTGAACCCCATTCAGGTGCGCTACCAGGCTGCGCCACGCCCCGACAGGCCGGCAGTCTACCACCG
>JAYVMQ010000257.1:0-4500 GCA_043758855.1 Chloroflexota bacterium | reverse complement strand
GCCGCCGCGCGAGGCGGTCGGGGTCGACGGTGTCGAAGACGAACTGGATCGACGTGGTCATCGCCATGCTCCGGTGGCTGTCCGCTCGGATCCTCGGGGATCCCGGGTCCGCCGGCTCGCCCGCCGCCACTGCCGAGTCGGTGCGGCAGCGATGATCCGGGACTGGAGCCTGCGACGCTTCGCAGAAATCGCCGGCTGAAACCTGAGCAAGTCAGCGCTCCTGCTCGCCGGTCAGCATCTCATGTCGTTTGCCGCGGAGGCGGAAGCTCTCGCCCCTGAGGACGGTGACCTCGGCGTGGGGGACGAGGCGGTCGACCATCGCCGCGACGGCGACCGGGTCGCCGAAGATCTCGGCCCACGCGCTACGAAGGCACGGAGATCGCGGTCCACGCTCGGAGTGCGCCAGGCCCGGGCCACACGCGATTGACGCCGCGTCGGGGCGCGGACAGACTGCCGCGATGACCGCCTCGACACAGGTGACCACCGACCGCCTCGAACTCCGGCCACTCCCCTCGGCGGCGGCTAGGGCGCTGCCCAGCGACCGTCCGACGGCGGCGCGGCTGCTCGATGCGACGCTATCTCCCGCCTGGCCACAGGACGACTTGCTCGACGTGCTGCCGATGCAGGCGACGGCAGACGCCGCCGCCGAGCGGTTCGGCGTCTGGGTCATGATCGAGCGCGGCGGCCGCCAGGTCATCGGCGACGTCGGCTTCATGGGCCCGCCCGATCGCGATGGGTCGGTCGAGGTGGGCTATAGCGTCGTGCCTGAACGCCGCCGCCGTGGGTATGCGACGGAAGCCGTGGACGCCGTCGTCGCGTGGGCCCTCCGCCAGCCCGGCGTGTCGCAGGTGATCGCCCAGTGCGACGCAGGTAACGAATCCTCGATTCGCACGCTCGAGCGGACCGGCTTCCGTCGCACCGGCGAGGCCGGCGGGCGCCTTGCTTGGCGGATCGGGCGACCCTGACCGCCGTCCCCATACTACGGCTCCCAAGTCCTCCGCCGAACCACGGAGTTCATTAACAGATGCACCGCGATACAGGCGAGCGCCCTTTGAACGGGTACGCCGTGTCGTCCAGGCGCGCGAGGCTCGCCCCGCGTCCCGCTCGTGATGACACAGACGGTGACCGAGCGCTTGCCGATATCGATCCCGGCGCAACTCCGATGGAGGATCTCCATAGCCTGCGGGCCTCCGGCTTCAGGCGGCTGGCTGGCGCACTTGTTCGCAGCAACTGCCTCGCGTGCTCTCCCGCGAGTGGGAGGCAACAGACGGTGATCCCCGCAGGCGCCAAGGTCCAGCTCCAGTTGCGGGTTCGCAGCACCAATGACCTCTGACCTTCCAGTCCCGACCGCCAGGCTCGATTTTCCTCCCCGACGCGATCGGGCCCCGGCCCACGGGCAGCTCGGTTCAATCCGAGTGTCGGCTCAAATCCGAGTGTCGGCTCCATGATCTGAACGTGAAACCGCCGTTCCGGGAGGGTCCGGGTGGCGGTTTCTCCAGCCCATCGCCTGCCTCGCCGATCACGAGCAGGTCGGCCTGCCCTTCGAGGATGCGCCGGAGCCCGCCGCGAACCAGGGCCTGGTCGTCGACCAGCAACACCCGAATGGCGGTCATGCCGGCGGCCCTGCGGGTGCAGCCTCGGGGAACACGGCGGCCACCCGGAATCCGCCGGCCGACCCGGGACCGGCCTCCAACCGCCCTCCGAACAGGGCAACCCGCTCGCGCATGCCGACCATGCCATGGCCGCCGACGGACAGGTCAGGATCAGCGGCGATACGGCCACCTCGGCCATCATCGACAATCTCCAGCTTGATCCCGCTATCCGTGTAGCGGACGACGACGTCGACGTAGACGCCCGGCCCGCCGTGTCTGAGCGCGTTCGTGAGCGCCTCCTGGACGACCCGGAAGGCCGACGATCGCGACGGTGGGCGCGGCCACCGCCGTCATCTGGTCGCCGAACAGACTGACCGTCTGGCCGAACCAGAACGGCGCGAAGTCTCTTCGCGACGGAGCGGGCACGAGCGACCGGGCGATCAGTCGATCTCCGGTAGCTCGAGCCCGGCGAGGACCTTGCGAAGCAGCGCCTCCAGTGTCGCCAGCTCGTCCGGATCGAGGCGCGCCATGACCTGCCGCTCGTTGCCCGTGTTGGCCCCCACCGCGGCGTCGACCAACTCAAAGCCGCGGTCGGTCAGCTCGACGATCACTCCCCGCCGATCGTCCGGATCGGGCATCCGGGTCACCAGCCCACGGCGCTCAAGCCGATCGAGGCGGCTCGTGACCCCGGCTGAGGAGAGCATCAGCCCGCGACCGAGTCGAGTCGGCGAGAGTCGATGAGGCGGTCCGGCGATCCGCAGCGCGCTCAGTACCCCGACCTCGCCGCGGTTGAGGCCGAACCGGGCGAACACCTCTTCCTCGCGCCGGGCGAGATGCTGGCCGAGTCGTGCCAGGCGGGCGGTCACCTGGAGGTCCCCCACACCGAGATCGGGACGGATCGTCGACCAGCGCTCGATGAGGTGGTCGGTGAAATCGCGGGGCATACCGGCATTCTAGTGCACTCTCTTCTTTTACTGTACTATCTTACGTGCGAGATAGATGGTGGCTGTTGTGAGGGGCGCGATGGACGAGGAGGCGGGACGGCCTGCGAGTGCCGAATCCGCCGATGTCTCCGACATGACGCTCGTTCGGCAGGTGGTCGAGGGCTCGCAGACAGCCCTTGCCGCACTCTACGACCGACATGCCGCGGCGGTCTTCGCGGTCGCGCTGCGGCGGTGCCGAGACCGCGACGTCGCGGAAGAGGTCGTCCAGGAGACCTTTCTCGTGCTATGGAACCGGGCCGAGCTGTTCGATGGATCGATCGGCTCGCTCGGGGCCTGGTTGCATACGATCGCCCGCAACCGTGGTATCGATCGGGCCCGGGCGGCCGGACGTCGGGTACCCGCCGTGCCGTTCTCATCGCTGCTCGGCGACGGATCGGACGACGCATCGTCTCTGGAGTGGCTCGTCGCGTCGGGCGTTCCGGTCGGAGTGGCGCAGGCCGAGCGCGGACCCGAGATGGCGTTCGCCGCGGGCGAGACTCGAGCGGCCGTCATCGCCGCCCTCGACACCCTGGACGGACCGGAGCGGAAGGCGATCCTGCTCGCGTATCGGGACGGGCTTTCCCAGTCGGAGATCGCGACGCTGCTCGGCTGGCCCCTCGGGACGGTCAAGACCAGGACGCGACGGGCCCTCCGGCACCTGCGGGACGCGCTGGAGCGACCATCCGCCTACGGCTCAGACCGAATCGAGACGATGAGCGCGAGGCCGGTGCCGGATTGTTGCCTGACCGGCTGATGCAGCCGACCCGACCGAGCGTCGATATCGCCGGTGGCGGCGACGGCCATTGCAATCCGGGATCCCGGACCCATCGTAGGAGCCTCCGGCGCCAGACTGCCAGGAGCAGGCCCGATGACGCAACGGACGAACCGCGGTCAGAACGTCGGTGGAATGAGGTGGACGGAATGGAAAGAAGGATGGTGAGCGACCCGACCGAGCGCTATCAGCTGGTACGCGAGAGGATCGAGGCTCTCCGGGAGGAAGCCGCCCGCGAACGGATGGCTCGCGCGTTCGAGTCGGCCGGCCGTCGTGACCGCCCGCCCGTGAGGGTGAGGCTCGGCCTCGCGCTCGTCCGGGCTGGCAGGACGCTGGCCGGCGGCAGCGCCGCGGCTCCCCAGCCTCGCCGCTCAGTCTGCCCGGCCCGGGTGCCCTGACGGTGGTCAGATCGTGACCGAGGCCGCTGCGGCGGAGGAGTCCTTCGCCCGGCTCATCGCGGTCTTCCTCGAGCACCAACACGAGTGGGGGCGGCTGTCGGTCGAGGCCCGAGGCTACGTCGGGCCGTCGGCATGAGTCTGGCGTCCGGGGTCGGCATGGCGCGGGTGCGGCGCGCGGTCGTGCGCGCCGCGGACGCGGTCAGCCGCGCCACCGTGTCTGGCCTGCCGGTGCTGGCCTGGGTCATCGCGGCCGTCATGGCGGCGCTCCTGCTCGCGCTGGCCAGCGCCTACGGCTTCCATCGCGATGAGCTGTATTTCATCGTGGCCGGCCGGCATCCCGATTTCGGCTATGTCGATCAGCCGCCGCTGACCCCACTCCTGTCGGCCGCGGCCGCCGGACTCCTGGGCGTCACGCCCCTGGCCGTTCGCCTGTCGCCGGCCCTGACTGCCGTCGTCGTCGTCGTGCTGGCCGCCGACATGGCGCGGCGCCTGGGGGCGTCGCGGAGCGGCCAGGTCCTCGCCGCGCTGGTGCTGGCGATCTCGGGCTGGCTCGCCGCCGGGCACCTCGACGAGACGGCGACGTACGACGTGCTCTTCTGGACGCTCGCCTTCTGGCTCCTGATCCCGCTCCTCGATCGCGGCGGCGAGGACGTGCGGGACGGGCGGTGGCGCTGGCTCGCGCTCGGTCTCGTCGTCGGCATCGCGCTCGAGAACAAGACCCTGGCGATCGCCGTCCCGGCGACCGTCGGAGCGAG
>JAYVMQ010000256.1:0-9268 GCA_043758855.1 Chloroflexota bacterium | reverse complement strand
GACAGTCCTTTCAGAAATGTCTCCGGCCGCGACCGGCCGGTTCAACGGCCGCCGCCGGAATTCAGACGGCGGCGGCGAAGGTTCGACTCAACGGTCCCCGACGCGGGTCACCAGCTGAGTGGGATTGACGAAGCGCAGGGCGATGACAAGGAGCACGAGCATCGAGCCCGTGTAGACCACGGCCATCGCGTCCACCTCCTGAGGCGCGCGGATCCCCGCCCCGAAGACGGCGTCATAGAGAACGACGACGATCGTCTGGCTGCTCGGGCCCGATGTCAGGAAGGTCAACTCGAACATACCGACCGTTCGGACAAGCACCAGGATGGCGGCGGCCAGCATCCCCGGGATCATCAGCGGTCCCAGGATGCGGATGAAGATCGTCAGCGTGCTGGCGCCGCACATCCGCGCCGCCGCTTCGATCTTGGGGTCGATCTGCTCGATGAATGGAATCATGATCAGCACGACGAAGGGCACGGTCGGAACCAGGTTGGCCAGGATCACGCCCGTGATGCTCCCTGCCAGCTGAAGCTTGTAGAGCACGGTCGCCAGCGGGATGCCGTAGGTAATCGGCGGAATCAAGATCGGCAGCAAGAAGAGAACGGTAATGATCGGCTTGCCGGGGAAGTTCCGTCGGGCAAGGGCGTATGCCGCCGGGACGCCGATGAGGATCGATAGCAGGACCACGATCACCGCAACCTGGGCGGTCACGACCAGGATGTCCGACAGATTGAACTCGGCCCAGCCGTCCCCGAACCAGTGGGTCGTGAAGTTGTCGGGCAGCCAGCTCCCGAACCATGTGGTCGCGAGCGAGTCGAGGACGACTGTCGCGATCAGTGCAAAGAGGTTGAGGAAGAAGAAAGCGACAGCGCCCCAGACCAGCCATCCGGCGATCCCGGACGGTCGAAATCGACGCCTCGGCCCGGCGGGGGCCATTTCGGCGGGGACGTTTTTGGCGGCGGCCATCAGCCCTTACCTCCAGCGGGTCCGCGGAACATCGTGCTGCGCCAGCCAAGGACGATCGCGATGATCAAGAGCATGACTGCGCCCATGATCATCGAGATGGCTGAACCCAACGAATAGTCGAACTGTTCGAACGCGGCGTGATACGCGGCGATCGATATGACGCGCGTCGTGCCGGACGGATCACCCACCAGGTTGGCCGATGGGAAGACCGAGAAGGCCAGCACGAACGACATACAGAAGGTGATCGCCAGGCCGGGGACGAGCAACGGCAGGGTTATGCGGCGGAACCGCTCCCACCACCCCGCGCCCATCACCGATGCCGCACGCTCCAGGTTCGGGTCGATCCCCGAGAGGTACGACAGCACCAGCAGGAAGGCGAACGGGAAGCCAGTGATGACCAGCGAGAAGAAGACGCCCCAGTAGTTGTGGACCAACGTCAGGGGCTCATTGATGATGTGGAAGTCGACCAGGACCTTGTTGAGCCAGCCGGCGGGGCCGAGGTACTGGATGAGGCCGTCGGCCGTGAGCACGGTGCCCAGGGCGATGGGCACGACCAGCAAAGTCGTCAGTGTCCGCTTGAAACGGAACTTGCCGCGCATCCGGTAGGCGATCGGCACCGATGCCAGCACGTTCACGAGAGCGGCCGGCAGGCCGATAACGAGCGTGGTCCAAATGGTGTCGCGCTGATACGAATCCCCGAAGAAGTACGCATAGTTGGCCAGCGGTCCCTGGTAGTTGTTGGCCAGCGCTTGCCCGCCGTTGATTTGAGGCGCAAATGAGAGCTGTAGCCCGTACAGGAATGGGTACACGAACAGAAGGCCGAGGAAGATGACGCCGGGCACGAGCAGCAACAAGACTCGGTCGATACCCCGATCCGCCAGACGATGCCTGAGCGAAGGAGGCCCGGATGTCGTGAGTGGCGATGGGCTCGAGACGGCTGTCATCCCGCCGCCTCCTGCGGCGCCGCGGGGGCGTCCGCCGGGTAGATGAGAACGCGTTCCTGCGGCACGGAGACAGTGGTCTTGTCGCCGGGCGCGAGCCGCTTCTCAGTCCGGAAGTAGAGCATCTCGCCGCTGGTCATGCGAGCTTCCACGAGCATCTCGCGGCCGTGGTACTCGACGACCTCAGCGGTAACATCGATTCGATTTGGCGGCGGGCCTTCGACGACGATGTCCTCGGGCCGGATGGCCGCCACGGCGCGCTTCGCCGTGAGTGGGGCGAATGTCGTGCCCTGGAGCCGGACGCCCTCCTCTTCGAGAACGGCATGTCCGGTCGAAACGCTGGCCACGTCCAACGAGAGAATGTTCCGGTATCCCATGAACATCGCGACGTAGCGGTTGGCCGGCTGGGAGTAGACCTCGTCGGGTGTGCCGACTTGCTGCACGACACCCTCGCGCAGCAGCACCAGGCGGTCGGCCATCGAGAGGGCTTCCTCCTGGTCGTGCGTCACGTAGATCGTGGTCAAGCCCAGCGCCTGATGGAGGCGCTTGATTTCGATTCTCATTGCCTGACGCAGCTGGGCGTCGAGGTTGGAGAGCGGCTCGTCCATCAGGACGAGCGGCGGCTCGTAGACGATGGCCCGGGCGATCGCAACGCGTTGCTGCTGGCCGCCCGATAGCTGGGATGGCAGCTTGCCGGCCTGGTCCTCCAGCCTGACCAGGCGCATCACTTCGGCCAGCCGTGGAGCCATCTGCGCCTTCGGCGTCTTTCGCATCTTGAGGCCAAAGGCGATGTTGTCACGCACGGTCATGTGCGGGAAGAGCGCGTAGTTCTGGAAGACCATGCCGAAGCCCCGTTGCTCCGGGGGCTGCCCATCGATCCGTTTGTCGTCGAGCCAGATGCTGCCGGTTGTGAGCGGCAACAACCCCGCGAGGCAATTGAGGGCCGTCGACTTGCCACAGCCCGACGGCCCGAGGACGGCGATGAACTCGCCTCCTCGGATCGTCAAACTGAGCTCGTGTAGTGCGGCCACCTCGCCGAAGTTGCGACCGATGCGGTCTAGCCGCAATTCGGAAAATCGATGATCGCGCACGGCTCAAATCCCTTTACTTGCTTGGTCCAGCGATCGTCACTCGACGACCGGCTACTTCTTGCCGATGTTCCGATCCCAAAGGTCGAACGCGATCACCTGAGTGGCGGCCGGGAGCGATGCCTTCTTGGGATACTGATTGATCCAGGTCTCGAACTGAGCCGGAAGGACGGCCTTGATGGCCGCCTGGCTATCCGCCGGAGCCATGTCGAGCGTGACGCCCTTCACGGCCGGACCCGGATAGAAGTAGCCCTTGTCGAACGAGATCGCCTGCTGGTCCGGATGGAGCATCCAGGCGATGAGATCTAGGTCGGCGATCAGAGTGTCGGAGTCGACGCCCTTCGGGATGACGGCGTACTGGGCATCGGTGACCCAGGTCATGTTCTCGAAGTGGGCGACGGCGGTCGTCTTCGGCACGGTGCCGAGGATGATCGGGTTGATATACCAACCTGTGGTGGAGGCAATCATGTCAACCGTGCCGTTGGCAAGGTCCTTCATGGTTGCGGTCGTGCCGGTCTGGTACACCTTGATGTACTGGCCGAGGTCCTTCAGATAGGCCCATGTCTTGTCCCAGCCGTTTACGGGGTCCATGGGGTCCTTGTCGCCGAGCAGATACGGCAAGGCCATGATCCAGGTCCGACCGGGGCCGGAGTTGGCCGGGCGCGCGTACTCGTACTTGTTGGGGTTGGCCTTCGCCCAAGCGAGCAGTTCCGCTGGGGTGGTCGGCGGGGTGCTGACCTTCGACGGGTTGTATTCGTAGAGCGGCCCCGACGGGTAGTACACGACGTCGATGCCGAAGCCCTGGGCCAGATTCTGCATGGCGGCGGCCGGCTCGAGATAGTTGTCCATCAGGCCCGGGAACATGTCGTTGTGGTCGGGCGTGATCTGGGTCAGGAGATTGTTCTTGATGCCGGCGGACAGACCGTCGGTGCCGGTCAACACGAGGCTGATCTGGGCGTTGCCGCCGGCCTGCTGGGCCTGCAGCTTGCCGGCCAGCTCGGGCGCCGTCGCGGTCGAGTATGTGATGTTGGCCACGATCTTGGGGTTCGCGGCCTTGAAGTTTTCCAGCATTTGCTTGGTGAGCTGAAGGGCGCCCCCAACGTCGAGGACGTTGATCGTCACCGGCTTGGTCGGCATCACCATCGCGGCCGGGGCGCCGGCGTTTGCGGCCGCCGAGGCGGCCGTCGAGGCGGCGGGCGTTCCGGTCGGGGTGGCCGTGGAGCTCGCAGTGCCACACGCCGTAGCGACGATCCCTGCGGCCAGGGCCAACCCCAGCCACTTGGTGCATGAACTAACTCTCATTTGTGACCTTTCCTCCTGCTACGTCTCTGAGAAAGCCGTTGTCTCCTCCGTCGCCTGTGTTGCCCGCGCGCCGCGCAAGCCGGACCAGGCGCCGTTCTTGGGCGGCGCCGTGGAAGCCCGCACAATCAGCTGGGCTGCTAGGCCTTGTTCATGGGTGCCCGACTCGGGCTGGGCAAGCTGATCCAGTAGCAGCTCGATAGCGACACGTCCAGACTGCTCGAGTGGCAGCGCAACGGTCGTCAGATGTGGGGTGGCCATACCGGCCATTGGGATGTTGTCGAAGCCGACAACGCTGATGTCGTCCGGGACGCCGATGCCGCGATCGGCGAGTCGGCTCAGAACGCCCAGCGCCATCAGGTCGTTGAAGGCAACCACCGCGGTCACCTCGGCCGCAAGGACGAGGTCCGCGGCACGCTGCCCTGCTTCGAAATGGGGCGCGAACGGCCCGAACTCGACGATATCGAGAGACCTGCCGCGCGCCTCCGCCCTCAGGCCGCGACGGCGCTCGCGGTTCGACCACGAGTCCGTCGGACCGCCGAGGAAGCCGATCCGCTGGTGGCCCAGGGCGACCAGGTGCTCGATCGCCTGGCGCATGCCGCCGGCGCTGTCGAGCAGAACGGACGACACGCCGTGCACGCGGCGGTTCAGCAGCACGAGGGTCGTGTCCCTGCGAACCTGCTGGAGCTGAGACTCGGAGAGTCGTGACGAGCAGATGATCACCCCATCGACCTGCCGGGCCATTGCTCGCACAAGCTCGAGCTCGAGGCGCGGGTTCTCCTCCGAGTCCGCCAGGAAGACGGCGTGATCGGCCTCACGCGCACGCGCCTGGCCGCCCTTGAGGATGGCGGAGAAGAACGGGTTGCCGAGGTCCGGCACGATGACTCCGATGTTGCCCGTCTTCCTCGTGGACAGGCTGCGTGCGGCGCGGCTCGGCCGGTAGTGCAGTTCCTCGGCAACGGCCATAACGTGCTCAAGCGTCTCGGCACGAACGAGTCCTGGCTCCGCGAAAGCGCGCGAGACGGTCGCCACTGAGACATTCGCGCGGCGGGCAACGTCGCGTATCGAGGTTGCGGAACTGCGTATCGAGGTTGTGGAATTGGCGTTCCGCGGGTCCATGCAGCACAGAATGTAACCGGTTGCAGAAACTGTCAATAGTTTTCATGATAGTGGGTGTCTGCCGGCCCGGCTGGTACGCACGGGTCCCCAACGAGAAATTGGCGGACCCGGAAGACCCGAGACAGGAGAAACGATGACCAAACTGACCATCCCTGCGACAGGCGCCCTCGACCTGGTCTCTCTGGGCGCGCTCGTGCACCGCCTGGATCCCGGGATCATTCCCTTCCGCAAGGCGACCGAGTGCAGCATCCACGTCAGCGGCGGCGAGTTCAACGTCGCGGCGAACCTGTCCGACTGCTTCCGCCTGAACACCGGCATCGCCTCGGCCATGGTTGACTACCCGCTCGGCGATCTCATCGCCGAGCGTGTCCGGGCCGCCGGCGTCCGGCCCTTCTACAAGCGCTTCGAACACAACGGTGTCACCGGCCCCAACATGGCCACGGTCTACAGCGATCGGGGCCTCGGCGTGCGGGCTCCCGTCGTCTTCTACAACCGCGCCAACGAGGCCGCCGGGCGTCTGGCCCCCGGCGATTTCGATTGGGATGCGATCTTCTCCGGCGGCGTGCGCTGGTTCCACTCCGGCGGCATCTTCGCGTCCCTCTCCGAGACAACGGGGCCGCTGATCATCGAAGCAATGCAGGCCGCGAAGAAGGCCGGGGTGGTCACCAGCTTCGATCTCAACTACCGGGAGAAGCTCTGGAGCATCTGGGGCGGTACGGCGAAGGCGCGCGAGATCCTCGGCCAGATCGTTTCCTACGCCGACGTCCTGGTCGGCAACGAAGAGGATCTGCAGAAGGGCCTCGGCGTTCAGGGGCCCGAAGTGAAGGCCTCATCGTCCCTGGATCCGGCTGTCTTCCTGGCGATGATCGACGATGTGCGGGCCAAGTTCCCCTCGGTGAAGGTCGTCGCCACGACGCTGCGCGAAGTCAACTCCACCAACCGCCACAGGTGGAGCGCCATCGCCTGGGTCGACGGCCAGGCCGTTCAGGCGCCGACGTGCGACCTGGAAGTGATGGATCGCGTCGGCGGTGGCGATGGCTTCGCCTCGGGCTTCTTCTACGGACTGCTCAACGGCGCGACGCCTCAGGAAGCCGTCACGCTCGGCTGGGCCCACGGCGCCCTGCTCACCACCACGCCTGGCGACACGAGCATGGTCACGCTGGAACAAGTCCGGGCATTTGCCAGGGGAGGGTCTGCCAGGATTCAGCGCTGACTGTTGCGAGGACCCCTCGCAGGCCATACCGGCAACCGAACGCGGATCCTTGGGTTCCGCATCGTCTCTGACCATGCCACGATCTCCAGGAGGAACTACTAACGTGCAAGTCGGACTCGTTGGACTCGGGCGCATGGGCGCCAACATGTCGCGGCGCTGGCTGCGCAACGGCCACAGCGTCTTTGGATATGCCCGGACCAAGGCCACAGTCGACGGCCTCGTAGCCGACGGCACCCTTTCGGGCGGCGCCTATTCCATGGCGGAGCTCGTAGCCAAACTCGACAAGCCGCGCGTTCTGTGGCTCATGGTGCCGGCGGCATCGGTCGATCCGGCCCTCGAGCAGCTCTGCCCTCTTCTGGCCGAGGGCGACATGGTCATCGACGGCGGCAACTCCTACTACCGCGACGACATCCGCCGCTCCAAGGAACTCGAGCCGGCCGGCATCCGCTACCTCGACTGCGGCACCAGCGGCGGCGTGTGGGGCCTCGAGCGCGGCTACTGCCTGATGATCGGCGGCCCCGACGACGCCGTCGCGAAGCTCGATCCGCTCTTCAAGGCGCTGGCACCCGGCGTGGCCGCGGCAGAGCGCACGCCGGGTTGCACCGGCGAACCGACCAACGCCGAGCAGGGCTACCTGCACTGCGGCCCTGCCGGTGCCGGCCACTTCGTCAAGATGGTCCACAACGGCGTCGAATACGGCCTCATGGCCGCCTACGCGGAAGGGTTCAACATCCTCCACCACGCCGGCGTGGGGCTGAAAGGCCGCGAAGTCGACGCCGAAACGTCGCCGCTCCGCGAGCCCGAGATGTACCAGTACAACCTGGACCTGCCGTCCGTGGCCGAGCTGTGGCGCCGCGGCAGCGTGGTGGCATCGTGGCTCCTGGACCTGACCGCTCAGGCCCTGGTCGAGAGCCCGGACCTGTCCAACTTCTCGGGCCGTGTCTCCGACTCGGGCGAGGGCCGCTGGACAAGCATCGCCGCGATCGACGTCGGCGCCCCGGCACCGGTCCTGACAACCGCCCTGTACGAGCGGTTCCGCTCGCGCAACGAGGGAGAATTCGGCGACAAGGTTCAGTCCGCAATGCGATGGGGCTTCGGAGGCCACCTCGAAAAGAAGGCCTGAGCGCACTCTTTCGCGACGCTCTGGCGCCGGAACTACGACCCCGGCCCCGAGCGTCGTCGCACCAGACGCGATTTACGTCTGTCAAATCGACTCTATGGTTTTGGCATGGATCCTCAACTTCTGGAGGCGCTCCGGTCTGCTGTCGGGGCGTGCGATGGAAGTCGAGCAGCTGGCGGCGGCAAGCGGGCTTTCGGCCGGGACCGTCGTCCACCACCTCAGGCGCCTCGAAGCGGCGGGCCTTGTGAAGTCGACGCCATGCCGCCCATACGTGGAACACTCTGACAAGACGACCAGAGCCATGGAAACGTGTCCGCATGATCGCAACATGGAGGAAAAGACTGATGCCTGGCCCACGCTACGTATTCGACACTGGAGCGGCGATCCGCTACCGCTTTCCGACCCACACAAATCTCCTGATCATGGACAGGGCTGAATCTGCAACGTCCGAGGCCTTCTGGGTGGTCCTTGAACCGAACGAGGCACCTCCTACTCATGTGCACACGGACGCCGAGCAGCTCTTCTACGTCACCGAAGGAATAGGCGAGCTGCGGACTGGGGCAGAAGGAGCAGACGTCGAGGAGATCAAGGCTGGCGATCTCGTCCGAATCCCGCCGGGGACTTTCCACTCCGTCAAGGCAATAGGTGGCCACCGTGTGGTGTACCTCAGTATCGATTGCTTTGTAGGTGGCCGGCCAGCTGACGAACCGACGTGGGATTCCCATGCCCGCGTTCTGTGCGCTCAGAACGGCTGGGCGTTTGACACCGTCCGGCGTGGCCAAGTGAGCACGCCAACAGGAGAAGCGTGATGCACCCGAATCCACAGTAGATCCAGCTACCGGTCGTGCAACTCGTCGCGCTGCCATTGGCGACCGCCGCGCGGGACCGACTGCTCGAGTAGGTCCTCGGCCCGTCCTCGGCCCTCGTCAAAGGCGTCCCCGGCGTCGTATATGACCGCCAGGATCTCCTCGCCGTAGCGTTCCAGCTTCATGGGGCCCATGCCACGGACGCGCCGGAGGGCCGGCAGGGAGCGCGGGCGCACGTCGGCGATCTCGGCGAGCGTGGTGTCGTGGGCGACGACGTACGCCGGCACCTCATCGGCGGCGGCGCGCTCGCGGCGCCAGCGGCGCAGCGCGTCGAGCAGCCGCTCGTCTGGGGCGGCGGCCACCGCCAGGGGGGCGCCCGGCAAGACGCGGACCCGCCCGGCCGCGCCGCCCGCCGCGCGGCCTCGTCCCGGCCGAGGCGACTCGAACGCTTCCAGGAACCGGGACGGCTTGCGCGATGACGACGACAGCGCCAGGAACTTTCGGGCGCGGGTGATCCCGACGTATAGCAGCCGCCGCTCTTCGGCGACCTCCTCGACCTCCTTCGCCTGACGGATCGGCAGCGTGCCTTCATCGAGAGCCGGCAGGTAGACGGCGTCCCATTCGAGGCCCTTGGCGCGGTGGTAGGTCAGGAGATTCACGCCATCGGCCGAGGCTGCCAATTCCGCAGCCTGGCGGCCGTCAAACTCGGCGAGGACGGC